>JBOFIW010000170.1:0-4325 GCA_051650365.1 Vibrio sp.
AAGCAAGGTAATGTGGCAGTGGCTGTTTATGTTTATTCCTGTGGTCTCATCCACCTTTGCTTCGGTGGCGCGTCAGTTCTCTAAATTGGGCAAAGAAGATATTGGCTGGTTATTTGTGGATGAAGCTGGGCAAGCCTCACCGCAACAAGCTGTCGGCGCATTTTATCGTGCTAAGCGAGTAGTTGTGGTTGGCGACCCACTGCAAATTGAGCCCGTCTTCACCATTCCGCCGGAATTTGTGGAAGGGTTTGCCAAAGAAATGCTGGGCGAAGAAGAGTGGCGCACATGGTCACCGACCAAAACCTCAGTGCAAAGGCTGGCCGACCGCGTCAACCGTTACGGCACGCAGATGATCGCCAAAGGCGAGTGGTTGGGAAGCCCGCTGCGTGTACATCGCCGTTGTGATGAACCCATGTTCAGCATCGCCAATAAAGTGGCTTATAACGAAAAAATGTTCCACGGCAATCAATCACCGGAAGGCGTCGCGCACCACATCTGGGGGCAAAGTGCATGGCTTGATGTTTCCGGTGAAACGGATGGCAAGCATTATGTCCCTAACCAAGGCCGCTGTGTGGCGAAGATGTTGTCTGCCCACTACCAAGCAACTCAAACCTTACCGGATGTGTACATCATCTCCCCATTTAGAAAAGTCGCCGATGGTGTACGCGAAGCTCTACCGGATTATTTAATGCCGTTAGGGATCTCAAAGGGCAAGGTGAAAAACTGGAGCAAAGGCCGCATTGGTACCGTGCACACTTTCCAAGGCAAAGAAGAGAAAGCCGTGATCTTTGTGTTGGGGGTTTCCGAATCGACCAAAGGCTCCGCTTATTGGGCATCGAGTAAAGCCAACATCCTGAATGTGGCGGTAACTCGGGCGAAAAAACAGGTTTATATCGTCGGTTCTAAGAAGATTTGGGCAGGGTTGGATCACTTCTGCCAAGCCAATACACTTCTCGAAACCGCGGAGCTTTACCAGAGTGCAGTGGTTGCTACGCCAGAGGAAGCACTCGCTTAATCGGCTGGCTGCGGTGGTTCATTTTGAGGCGTTATTGCCTAAAATCGCAGCCAAATCATTTTCACCGCATCAGCTTCCTATATAATCGTGCCTCCTGAGTGGCAAACAACAGCACAGCTCACCAAAAGTAGTATAGAAATTAGAATTATGGCCAAAGCACCAACCAATAAAAAAGGTTTTGAAGAAACCCTGTGGGATACCGCAACCCAACTGCGTGGCAGTGTCGAGTCGTCCGAATACAAGCACGTGGTACTTAGCCTTGTGTTCCTCAAATTCATCAGCGACAAATTTGAAGCCAAGCGTCAACAGTTGATTGAAGGCGGGATGGAAGCCTTTGTTGAAATGCCGGAATTCTACCAGCAAGACAACGTGTTTTTCCTTGAAGACAATGCGCGTTGGTCCTTTGTGAAAGCGCGCGCCAAGCAAGATGATATAGCCCTCATCATCGACAGTGCCTTAAAAGCGATTGAAAGCAAAAACAAAGCGCTTGAAGGCGCACTGCCGGATAACTACTTCTCACGCATGGGGCTGGAGACCAAAAAGCTCGCTTCCCTGATTGATGCGATTGAGAACATTGAAACCTATGTTCACGAAGCAAGCGCCAACGAAGGCGACATGAGCGAAGAAGACTTAGTCGGCCGTGTTTATGAATACTTTCTTGGGCGCTTTGCCGCGACAGAAGGTAAAGGTGGCGGCGAGTTCTACACCCCAAAATCGGTGGTTACCCTGCTCGCTGAAATGCTTGAACCTTTTCAGGGCAAAATTTACGACCCATGCTGCGGCTCAGGCGGTATGTTCGTGCAAAGTTTAAAGTTTGTGGAAAGCCATCAGGGCAAGAGTAAAGACATCGCCATCTACGGGCAGGAACTGACTACCACCACCTTTAAACTGGCCAAGATGAACCTTGCGATTCGCGGCCTCACGGGCAACCTTGGTGAGCGCCCAGCGGACACCTTTTTTGCCGATCAGCACCCTGATCTCAAAGCTGATTTCATCATGGCCAACCCGCCGTTTAACCTTAAAGATTGGCGTAATGATGCCGAGCTGACCGACGATCCGCGCTTTGCTGGCTTTCGCACCCCGCCAACGGGCAACGCCAACTACGCGTGGATTTTGCACATGCTGTCGAAACTCTCTGAAGACGGCACCGCAGGCTTTGTACTGGCCAACGGTTCAATGAGTTCGAACACCAGCGGCGAAGGCGAAATCCGCCAAAAATTAATTGAAGACGACCGCATTGAGTGCATGATTGCCTTGCCGGGGCAGCTGTTCTACACCACGCAAATTCCGGTGTGCCTGTGGTTTATGACCAAAAACAAGAAGGCTAACCCCAAATATGGCTACCGTGACCGCAGCGGTGAAACCCTGTTTATCGACGCCCGTGAAATGGGCACCATGGTCAGCCGCGTACACAAAGAGTTGACTCGTGACGACATCGCCAAGATTGCCGACACCTACCACGCATGGCGCAGTGACGAAACTGAACTGACCCGCCGCATTAACGCCAAAGAAATCAGCGTTGAGCAGTACCAAGACACCGCAGGCTTCTGCAAGGCCGCCACACTGGATGACATTAAAGCCAACGACTTTGTGCTGGCACCGGGGCGCTATGTGGGCGCAGCGGATTTGGAAGATGACGGCATTGCGTTTGAAACCAAAATGCTTGAGCTGACCCAGACTCTGTATCGCCAGTTGGACGAGGCCGAAGCCCTCGACAAAGCGCTCCGCGCCAATATGGAGGCGTTGGGTTATGGGAAGTGAAATCGAAATGATGACCCTTGGTGATGTTTGCTACATCACCGACGGAGCTCATGCAAAAGTCGAACGACAGTCTTCAGGTGTCATGTATCTAACGTCAAAAAATATCGGTGATGGACAACTGAAACTCGATAACTTCGACTTTATATCTGATGATTGCTTTACAAAACTATTCACAAACACAAAAAGAGCGCAAAGAAGATTACAGGCAGGCGATGTATTGATGGGCATCATTGGTACATTCGGCAACTGTTACGTATACAAAAACACTGACCAATTCGGCATTTCTAGTTCTGTCGCGATTCTTCGTCCAGACCAAAACGTGCTTTTACCAGACTACCTCTATTACTACATTTCGAGTGCGTCATTTAAAGCTATCGTCGAAAAATATAAAGGCGGTTCGGTACAGGGTTATACCAATATTGCAACGTTGAAAGCACTTCCCATTCCAGTGCCTTCAATTGGAACACAGAAAACTATCGTCGAAAATTTAATCCCATTAGACGACAAAATCACCCTGAACCGCCAAATCAACCAGACGCTGGAGCAGATGGCGCAGACGCTGTTTAAGTCATGGTTTGTCGATTTCGACCCTGTGATGGATAACGCGCTGGATGCGGGCAACCCAATCCCCGACGAACTGCAACACCGCGCCGAGGCGCGCAAAGCGGTGCGTGAAAGCGAAGGCTTCAAGCCACTGCCCGATGAGGTGCGCCAGCTATTCCCAGATGCGTTTGAAGAAAGCGAGCTAGGCTGGGTGCCGAAGGGGTGGGGTTCGAAAAACCTTACGATGCTGGTCGACACCATATCGAAAACGTACCCGTTAAAAACGGTAGATAAAGTTATCTTCCTCAACACAGGCGATATTGAAGATGGTAGGTTCCTGCATGCTGACTTTTCAAAAGTTGCAGGCTTGCCCGGTCAGGCTAAAAAATCCATTCAGTGTAATGACATATTGTTCAGCGAAATCAGGCCGAAAAACAAACGTTTTGCTTATGTTAATTTCGAGGCTGAACACCATGTGGTATCGACCAAGCTGATGGTTTTAAGAGCAAAGCAGGATGTACATCCTCTGTTTGCATATTTCCTGCTTACGCTTGAAAAGACGACAAACGAGCTACAACGCATCGCTGAACTTCGCTCAGGTACTTTCCCTCAGATTACATATACGGAACTCGGTCTGATTTCGTTTTCACTTCCAAACGATACGAAGTTAATCGACGCATTTGTTGGCCTGTACTTGCAACCGTTCTACGAAAAGTCGTTTAAATCGAGAGATGAAAACGAAACGCTAACCAAACTCCGCGACACCCTGCTACCAAAACTTATCTCTGGCGAATTGCGCCTTGATGAAATTGAGTTGGCAGTCAATCAGGAAACCGTCAGCGCAGAACAACAAAACGGAAGGTGATAATCACCTTCCGTTTTTAACGCCAGCAGCGAGTTGTACCCAACAGAACAACCAGAAAGATAGGACGCCATGAGCCATACATTCACAGAAGCAAAACTGGAACAGGCCATCATCAGCTTACTGGGTGAGCACCACAACACC
>JBOFIW010000171.1:0-3356 GCA_051650365.1 Vibrio sp.
AAGAGCTAGTGATCCGTGAAGACGATAAAGAAGAGACGGTACGTGCTCGTCTAAATGTTTATCACACCCAAACTGCTCCGCTGATCGAGTACTACGGTAAAGAAGCTGCAGCAGGCAAAACACAATATCTGAAGTTTGACGGCACTAAGCAAGTAAGCGAAGTGAGTGCTGACATCGCTAAAGCGTTGGCATAACTGTCATTCTGATGTGCTGATTGCACTGATAGGTGAAAAGAAGCGGCATTAACGCCGCTTTTTTTATAAACTTTTTCCCTGAAATAGACGTATAACACTTTGTAAAATGCATTTTGAAGGAAGCCATGAATAATCATAAAAAACTTGGTGTTTTGCTGTCCAATTTAGGTACGCCTCAAGCGCCCACTCCACAAGCAGTTAAAGCCTTTCTGAGCCAATTTCTTCATGATCAGCGAGTGGTGGATATGAGCCGTTGGTTATGGTGTCCTTTATTGCATGGCATCATTTTGCCCACTCGTTCGCCTAAAGTAGCAAAGCTGTATCAGTCGATTTGGATGGAAGAAGGTTCGCCACTGATGGTTTACTCTCTCCGTCAAAGGGAAAAGCTAGCTGAACTGACTCAACTGCCCGTTGAGCTTGGAATGACCTATAGTGAACCTAGCTTACTCGATGGAGTTAGACAACTGCAGCAACAAGGTGTTGAGAAAATTGTCGTGCTGCCACTGTACCCACAATATTCTGCAACCACGACCGCGGCGGTATTTGATGGATTAGCGAAAGCATTGAATCAATTGCCAGTGGTGCCAACGCTGCACTTCATCCGTGACTACCACAATCACCCACTTTATATCGAAGCTCTGGCAGAGAGTGTTCGAGCTTCATGGCAGAAGTATGGACAGGGCGATATGCTGCTTTGTTCTTACCACGGTATTCCAAAGCGCTATGCACAAAATGGTGATATTTACCCTGAGCATTGCCAAACAACTACAGAGCTGCTTGCTCAAGCATTAGGATTACCTCAAGACAGAGTCATGATGACTTATCAATCCCGATTTGGTAAGGAAGAGTGGTTGCAGCCTTACACGGATAAGACGATGGAAGTTTTGCCAAATAAAGGCGTGAAAAAGCTGGATGTGATTTGCCCTGCATTTTCAGTGGATTGTTTAGAGACTCTAGAAGAGATTGCAGAGCAGAACCAAGAAATCTTCTTGCATAGTGGTGGAGAGAGCTTTCACTACATCCCATGTTTGAATGACAGCCCAAGCCATGTTGCCTTAATGGCTGAGTTGATTAAGCCTTATCAAGCCCTATGAGCTGAGGAAACAAAAACAGCGCCTAATTAGGCGCTGTTTTCTATTGAAAGTATTACTGAGCGGCTAATTCTAGCTGTTCCGATTCACCGCGGCAGATCCGAGTGAGCTTTGGTGCAATCATAAAGGTCACCACGGCAATCCCAGCGGTAACGTAACCGATTTGGGCAAAGACATCACCGTAGATGTGTAATGATTCGGTAGCTCCAGTCACATCTGCAGGGGTCGAGGTAAGGCTCGCCACCCAACCTGCGATCACGGCGGCAGAAGCGGAGGTAAGGAACCACATGCCCATCGCAAAACCCATCATACGTTGTGGTACAAGTTGTGCCACCATAGCTAAACCAAGCCCAGATACTAGAAGTTCGCCAATTGATTGGAAAGCGTAACTTGCGATCAACCAGCTTGAGCTGATGATACCTTGTTCGTTAGCAAACAGTGTTCCCCAACTTAGAACTAAGAATGAGAGGGCGCATAAAGCCATACCGAACGCGAATTTAAATGGCATTGCCAATTTATCGCCTAGCTTTCCGTAAGTTGCAGCCAGAATAGGGCTCGCGATCATGATCCAAAATGGGTTTAGAGCCTGAAACTGCTCAGGTGCAACCTCAAACCCAAAGATATGGTGTTCAACGTTATTAATGGCGAAAAAGTTCAGTGATGTTGGCATTTGGAAATAAAGTACAAAGAACACCACGCCTTGCAGCATAAGAATGAAAGCAACTAGCATTTTGGCGCGTTCAATACCAGAAATCTTGAACGCTTCTTTGAAATAGCAACTTAAAATAAACAGACCTGCAACCACTAAAATGCCATGTGCCAAACTAAGATTCTGCAATAGGTAACTACATGCCAAACTCGCCATTACGGAACCTAATGCCACGAGAACTAAGTACAGTTTGTTCACTGGAGCAAGATCGGCCGGAGACCCTGTTCCTTTTAGCATGCGCTGGCAGAACAGGAAGTTCACTACTGTAATTGCTAGTCCAACAGCACTGACCCCGAATGCCATACCATAGCCCATTTTCACCGCTACAATTGGTGTAATGATCATTGAGAAGAAGGAGCCTAAATTGATCGCCATATAGTACATGGTGAAAGCGCCATCTAAACGGGGATCATTCTCTGGGTAGATCTTAGCAAGCAGGCTAGAGGGATTAGCTTTAAACAAGCCGTTTCCAACGGTAATAAAGCCCATGGCTACGTAAATTAACGTAGGGCCGACTAGTGGGTGCTTTGCGGTAGAAAGTCCAAGTAAAATATACCCAATCATCATAACGATAGCACCAAGAGTGATGGCTCGTTTGGTGCCAATGACCTTATCGCCGATCCAGCCGCCAATCGCGACAAACCCGTAAACTAAAGCAGAAAAAGCCCCGAACAACACGAAGGATGCGGATTCATCCATCCCCATAATTTTGACCATGTAGACGGTCAGAATGGCTTGCATGCCGTAGAAGCCAAATCGTTCCCAAAATTCGATAGAAAAGATCAAATAGAAGGCATTGGGTTGTTTGAAGATATTCAGGTTGGACATACGCGTTCCTATATCATTGTGTCTTGCAAATGGAGAAATCGTTTGTTTGGTGGTTTTCTTCCAAACATTATTTTTATTCAACTCTTTCATGAGAGTTTTTTATTTGGCGGATAGCTATACAGTCAAAATAAACGCGAAGCAATAGGTATGACCTCCGTGATTTAATATGTCTAAATGTAACCTGATGAAAAATAATAATTCTCAGCCTTATAGTATTGTGATTTTTATGGCGAAAACTAATTTTCCACAAAAAAGACTTGCAGTATGTGTTAGCGTCTGAAATTCAAAGATGATTTTCATTAGTCAATGAATGTTTTGATTTTAGTTGCTTGATTGATGGTTTGATGGGGCAGTCTGCTCTTATGCTGAGAGGCATTTGTAAATTTATTCGCAAGAGTGAGTCGACCTCCTCTAATTGTGCCTGTATAGGGATTTCATGTTTGGAAGGGGGGTGTGGTAGCATGACCCAAAGATTGGCAAAAAGATAAAAAATGAAACGTTGGTATTTACTTTATTGTAAACGTGGTGAGCAAC
>JBOFIW010000172.1:0-2806 GCA_051650365.1 Vibrio sp.
GCTGTGGGTAGTGGTGGATCATGAGTTCAGCCGTAGTATTAATCAGATTACCTTCCTGTAAATGACCTCCCCAAGTATGGCCCTGAGCATCCGCGACAGCGATATGTAAATGGCAATGATCGGGAGTCAAAGTGCCGCTAAGGGCAAGGATCTCAAAGGGGGCAAGTATTTTCAGAGTAGAAACGCTATCAGCAAGACGGATATTTAACTGCGAAAGAGACCCCACACAAGAAGCGATAGAACCGGCGTGTATCCCATGCATTCTCACTAATTGTGCGATCTGCTGTTTGAGATCATCGCCTTGAGTGAGGCGTACTGCGATCAGCTCTATCATGCTTTGCCCTCAATCAACGCCACTAACGCCTGAAATCCCTGTTCGAGATCTGCGTGGCGCTGTGCTTTGCCCAAAACACGCATACCTTGCATCTGGGTTAGTACCAGTTTAGCGAGCATTTCAGCGGGTATAAGAGATGGAATTTGCTCTTGCGTGATCGCATTGCTAAGGGCGCTGGTCACCAAATTTAATAGTTGATCGAATAGAGCATGGCCTTTTGCGAGCACTTCACTATCTGTATCTGCATGTTCTACCAAGGCATTTTGGATAAAACAGCCATTTTTAGCTTCTCTTTGTATAGCTGCGAAACTAGCGAGGAAGGCTTTTAACTCTGGCCAGCTTGCATCCTTCTGTTCTAAAGCCTTAAAAGCGGGAGAACTGATTTGACTCAGGTAACGATCCAATGCTTCGTAATAGAGTTTTTGTTTATCACCAAACGCATTGTAAAGGCTGAAGCGGTTGATTTGTAAGTGCTCGACTAAATCAGAAATCGCAGTATTGGCATAACCCTTTTGCCAAAATAGCGCCATTGCTTCGCGTAGTTTTTCTTCTCGATCAAAGTTGCATTTTCGTGCCATTGGAAACTCTACTTCTCAAAATATATTCTTGACTGAACGTTCAGAAACTGCGTAGAGTATATCCAGAACGATCGTTCAGAAAAAGAAATTAAGGATGCCAGAATGAAATTATATGAAACCGCGATGACCCCAAGCAGCCGTCGAGTGTCGATTTTTCTTAAAGAATTAGACTTAGAGGTTGAGCGTGTCTCTGTGGATGTTCGTAGTGGGGAAAACTTATCCGCTGCATTTCAAAGCAAAAGTATCAACGGTAAAGTGCCGTTATTAGAACTTGATGATGGAACCACCCTCTGTGAAAGCGTCGCGATTTGCCGTTATTTTGATCAAGCTACCCCTAATTCACTGCAACTATTTGGGCGCTCGGCATTAGAGCAGGCGCAAGTTGAAATGTGGCACAGAGTTGTTGAGTTTCAAGGCCTTTATGCCGGTTTCCAAGCATTTCGAAATTTAACCGGTATTTATAAAGATCGCGAAAACTGCGTACAGGCTTGGGGGGAAGAGAGCAAAGCACGCGTAGCTGAATTTATACCTCAGCTTGAGCTGCGTTTAGCACAATCTGAATTTATTGCTTCAGACCGTTTCACCATTGTTGATATTACCGCCTACATTTTTATTGGTTTTGCCCAAAAAGCGTTGGAATTGCCAGTGCTTGGACATTACCCGAACATTAGCCGTTGGTTTGAGCAACTAACCCAACGACCCGCTTTTCAATAAGGAATTTCGCTATGATTGACTTTTATACTGCTGCAACCCCCAATGGTTATAAAATTGCTATCGCTCTTGAAGAGATGGGCTTGGAATACAACACTCATGCGTTGAATCTTTCCAGCAATGAGCAAAAAGAGCCAGCGTTTACAGCAATCAACCCTAATGGACGTATCCCTGCTATTGTTGATCGTGATAATGAAGATTTCGCTGTATTTGAATCTGGTGCAATTTTGATTTATCTCGCTGAGAAAACAGGAAAATTTTTACCACAAGAAACCAAGGCTCGCTCACGAGTCATTCAGTGGCTGATGTTCCAAATGGGTGGAGTGGGTCCCATGATGGGGCAGGCGAATGTGTTTTATCGCTATTTCCCAGAAAAAATCCAACCAGCAATCGATCGCTATCAGAAAGAAGGGCGTCGTTTGTTTGAAGTGATGGACGGTCAATTGGGCAAAACGGCATATCTGGCCGGTGAGGAATACACGATCGCTGATATCGCGACTTACCCGTGGGTTCGAATTCATGAGTGGAGCGGGATCTCCATTGATGGTTTGGTACATTTACAACGTTGGATGAACAACATTGCTGCTCGTCCTGCTGTAGTAAAAGGGTTAACCGTGCCAGCGCCAAGTACAGTCAGTGATGAAGAACGAGCCAAGCAAATTCAAAAAATGGTGACACGTTAAATTTCACCAGTTAAAGCTTTTCCAAGCCGCTTGAAGTTGTTGCTGGATAGGTTGCAACTTCAAGTGGGAAGGGGATTTTGATGAGAATTCTCGAAATATTGACCTGACGTGTAATAAATCAACGTCGATTAGCGTAATGACTTGCAGTATCAGCGTTGGTAAATATGGCTGAAAAGGCTAAACTGCGTAAAATTTTTTGAGAGTAAAGTCATGTCAGACGAGCAATTCAACCCACAAGATGAAGAAATCGAAATTGAAGCTATCGGAGTAGAAGTTTCTAACCAGCCTATTGAACTGTACAAAGTGCTAAAAATAGCCAGCGCAGTCAGCGGTGGGGGCGAAGCCAAGCATGTGATTAGCGAAGGGTACGTGTTCGTTAATGGTGAAGTAGAAACTCGCAAACGCTGTAAAATTTTTGACGGAGATCTGATCGAATTTAACCAAGAGTTTTATGTGGTGATTTGTGATGCCCCAGTCTCCGAACCTGAGCTAGAAACCCA
>JBOFIW010000173.1:0-5520 GCA_051650365.1 Vibrio sp.
CAGTTCTGCTTCAACATAATAAGCCGTACCGCGCTCAAGGCGCTTGATACTACGCAGACCGCAGTTGTGCGCAATATCCGTTGCTTTCGAAGACCAAGGTGAGATGGTTCCAGGGCGTGGTGTCACCAACAGCAGTAAACCTTGTGGTTCATGCTCTTGAATGGTTGGACCGTAAGTGAGCAGTTTTTCGAGCTTTTCCAACTCTTGCGGATTGAGCTCTGCCTTGAGATCGGCAAAGTGCATAAACTCGGCGTAAATACCAGTTACAGGCAATTGCTGTTCACGACACGCGGTGAGGAGCTTGTTAACACGAAACTCTGAAAGAGCTGGGGAGCCACGCAAAATTCTCATGTGCTTAGGTCTCTATGTCCAATTGATTGAGGTGTAATTGGCATAAACTCTTTGAAATACAGCACATTAAACTCTATTTGTTGAATGTATGCCGATTTCACCTCTACTAATGGCTGCGCATTATAGAGGAATTCTTTTTGTGACGTAACACCAAAAGCAACCGTTTGCGTCATTTTTTTCGTTAATTTTGAGTTACGACCCATTTGCACAAATCTTCGAGCAAAATGACAGCTTACTCAGTGAGGACTTTGCCAAAACCATCGCCTTTGATATAAAGGCATCTGTCTTGATGAGAGAAAACCCAAATTGATGACTCCTTTTACCTATAAACACCCTGTTCGCATACTATGGCTAGGCCTGTTGAGCCTGCTCTTAGTCGGTTGCCAAATCGATTCCGAGCCGAAAAGCGAGCTAGAAAAAATTCGTGAGCGTGGAGTTTTACGTGTGGGCACTCTCAATAATCCCCTCTCCTATTACATCGGCCCTGATGGCCCAACGGGATTAGATTACGAGTTAGCCCGAGAATTTGCCAAAGAGCTTGGCGTAAAATTGGAAATGAAGCCTGCGTATCGCCTCTCTAGCTTGTTTCCCGCTCTCAAAAATGGCGAAGTGGACATCATTGCCGCTGGCTTAAGCCAATCAGAAGAGCGACTCAAAGATTTCCGTGCTGGGCCTGCTTATTATTACGTGTCACAACAGGTGGTCTATAAGAAAGGGGATTGGCGGCCACGCAATTTCAAGCAGTTGGTTGAAAAACAGCAAGAGCTCTTAAAGGACAATCCAGATTGGGAATTTTTCAGTGTGGTGGATGACTCGCATTTTGAACAAACTCTCCAAGCTAAGCAACAAAGACACCCAGACTTTCAGTTTCATGTCGATAACAATTCGGATGTAAATGAACTTCTGAAAAAAGTCTCACAAGGTGAGCTGATGTTTACGATGGCTGATTCCGTGGAGGTATCACTCTCTCAACGAGTTTACCCAGATTTAGCTGCCGCTTTTGAATTAACCGAAGACCAACCTATCTCTTGGTTCACCCGTCGCGCCGATGATGAAAGCCTCTATGCTTTAATGATTGAGTTTTTTGGCAATCTTAAGCAATCCGGTTACCTCACCTCTTTGGAAGAGAAATACATCGGCCATATAGGTACTTTCGATTATGTGGATACACGTGCGTTTATTCGTGCGTTAGATACTCGATTGCCAAAATGGACACCGATGTTTCAAAAGTATTCAGCAGAATTTGATTGGCGTTTAGTGGCGGCCCTGGCTTATCAAGAATCTCATTGGAATCCATATGCCAAATCCCCTACTGGTGTTCGAGGCTTAATGATGTTAACCCTGCCAACAGCCCGTAGTGTAGGGGTTAGCGATCGTCTCGACCCTGATCAATCAATTCGAGGCGGTGTGGAATATCTTCGCCGCATGATGGAGCGAGTACCCGACTCGATCTCCGATCATGAGAAAATTTGGTTTGCGCTAGCCTCTTACAACATTGGTTATGGGCATATGATGGATGCACGCCGCTTAACCAAAAATCAAGGTGCAGACCCTGACTCATGGGCCGATGTAAAAGATCGCTTACCTCAGTTACAACAGAAAAAGTACTTTACCCAGACTCGTTATGGTTACGCGCGTGGCGATGAAGCGCGTAATTATGTGGAAAACATTCGCCGTTACTACCAAAGCATCATTGGTCACCTTGAACAAAGCCAATTGACTGGCGGTGATGAGAATATTGAAGATCTCGCCGTGATCGCCCTTGATGAAGCAAGCCTGAATGACAGCAGCTCAGAGATCAGTGATGAAGACGCGGTAAAAATGGAGTCTGAGTCTCTCGAAGGTATCGAATCCGGCGCAGCAGCATCCGATGAGAATATAAAATAGCCACTTGATTTTTGAGCAGAAAACACGTAAACCAATGTGTGAATTACATCGCTTTCCTGTCGTCAAAAACAGGTAACATTCAAACGCAATAATTAAGCGATAAATTCAGCAAGACCCAAGAACTTGAAACAGCAGTTCAACTGTTGTGCCGAGATCACAGAAGGTCAATATTAGGCCCCCTGCTCTAGCTCGCAGGGGTTTTATGTCAGTCAGTAGTAGGAGGGTGTTTTATGTTGAGACGTAAACGTCAATCAAAACTCCTGAACAAAACCGTATCCGCTAACCGTCGTCGTCGTATGTTAGCCAACAGCAAGAAAAAAGTGTTGGCTCGCCATCGTGCTTTCGTTCAGTTTGGCAACCAGTAGTAACACCTAGAATGGCAAACATCGTTACCGATGTTTGCCAAAGATTCACTTCCCTTCTTTCTTTTCCTCATCTCGTTTCGCTTTTATCTCTTTACGACGTCGCTGAAAAAAGGCCTGTAATTGAGTGCGGCATTCCTCTTCCAAAAGTCCTTTTTCAATCGTGGCATAGTGATAAGCCGCTTGACTGTTAAACAGATCCATCACTGTTCCTGCCGCTCCTGCTTTCAAATCTGGCGCTCCGTACACAATCCGTTTCACTCGACTGTGTAATAACGCTCCTGCACACATAGGGCACGGTTCAAGCGTGACATACAAGGTGGTATCGAGCAGGCGATAATTGCTGAGCACTTTCCCCGCTTTACGAATCACTTCAATCTCCGCGTGGGCAGTGGCATCTTGGTGTGTGATCGAGCAATTCCAGCCTTCAGCAATAATCTTCCCCTCTTGAACCAACACCGCGCCAACAGGCACTTCACCTAGTGCTTCGGCTTGAGCGGCTAACTCGATCGCTCGACGCATAAATTGCTCATCTTGAGTAGAAAAAAGAGACTCGGACAAAACCACACTCCACGGATTATCGAAAACGGTGATTCTAGCGGAGATTGCAGAAAAAACGAAAGTAAGAGCAAGAAAAAGCCCACTCGATTGAGTGGGCTAGCCAGTATTTATCGGTTTGATAACTTACATGGTGTAAGTGTATGGCGCTTGAATACCTAGCGGGATGCCCAGTGCCCAGTAAACCAGCAAGAACAGTGACCAACCAATGAGCATAGCGATTGAGTAAGGCATCATCATCGAAGCCAAGGTGCCGATACCCGTTGATTTCACATAACGTTGGCAATACACCACCACCAGAGGGAAGAACACCATTAGTGGAGAAATGATGTTAGACACCGAATCACCCACGCGGTATGCCGCTTGAGAGAGCTCAGGAGAGATACCAACGGCCATCAACATAGGTACTAAGATTGGACCAATCAATGCCCATTTTGCTGAAGCAGAACCTACTAGCAGGTTAACCATAGCCGTCAGCAGGATCATACCTACAATCGTTGCTTGGCCAGGCAAATTCATTGCTTTCAAACCTTCTGCACCGTACAGAGCCAACATAGTACCAATGTTAGATTGGCCGAAAGCAGAAAGGAACTGTGCACAGAAGAACGACATCACGATATAAGCCCCCATAGTCGACATAGTGCCTGACATGGCTTTGATCACATCGTTACTGTTTTTAAACGTTCCCGCGACACGGCCATAAACGATGCCAGGAATGATGAAAAGGATGAAAATCAGCGGCACAATCGACTTCATGATTGGTGCAGAGAATGCTGTGATCTGACCATCTGGCGAGCGTAATGCTGAGTTTTCAGGCCATACGGCTGCCACTAGCAGTGCGATACCAGCAACCATTGCCCAGCCTGCGTAGCGGAAAGCTGTTGATTCAATCGCAGTAAATGACCCCAGGTCAGGAGCAGATTCCGCATCTTCATCCACTTTAGTCGCAGCTAAACGAGGCTCAATCACTTTGTCCGTCACATACCAACCGATCGCTACAATGATGATTGATGACAGACCGGTGAAGTAAATGTTGGCTAATGGGTTAACTTGGTAAGACTGATCTAGCACTTGCGCCGCAGTTTGTGTAAAACCTGCCAGTAAAGGGTCGATACCAGACGGAATAAAGTTCGCAGAGAAACCACCAGATACCCCAGCAAACGCCGCAGCAATACCCGCCAGTGGATGACGACCTGCTGCGTGGAAAATAATACCACCCAGTGGAATCACCAGCACATAACCTGCATCAGCTGCTGTGTGTGAAACAATCGCCACCAGAATCAGCATAGGAGTGAGCAGTTTCGCAGGCGTGATATTAAGCATTTTCTTCAGGCCAGTGGTAATAAAACCTGAAGAATCAGCGACACCTACACCTAACATAGCAACAAGTACAATACCGAGCGGCGCAAAACTGGTAAATGTGGTCACCATATTGGCAAGAAAATGAGCCAGTGATTCGCCGGTTAGTAAGTTTTTGATTTCTAGAGCCTCATTAGTACGAGGGTTAATCAAATCAAAACTTAGATTAGAGAGCAGTGCAGAGGAAATCCAAACGATGACCAGTGCCCAAAAGAAAAGAATGGCAGGATCAGGGATCTTATTTCCGGCTCGTTCAATAAAGTTTAAAAAGCGATCCATCCCACTTGGTTTGGCCGATGGCGCTTGGTTGATAGCTTGGTTACTCATAGTAAATTCCGTAATGTGATGTTGCGGCGTGAGACCTTGTTGATTCGGCCTTCTGTAGCCGTTTCGAATATCCGTGTGAGCCTTGTTAATCAGCCACAATGAAACGGCAATTTGTCGATTGGCATTGTATAGAAACGCCCAAAACAAAGCACAGAGTTCGTTCTTTTTTTACATATTTAGAGACATATTTTGCAAAAACGAACAAACCAAGATACAAGCTCGAAACATTAACGAAAAAATGACATATACAATCTAGAAACCAATTTGTAAAAAATAAGATTGCGTAGAACGAACCACATAGGTTGTATCGTTCAAAAGCACAGAAAGATGTCGAGATAAAAATGGGGCCGAACCAGTTTCAGATTGGAGTGTAAATTCTACTCAAAAACAAATAAATCCACTCCAACTTTGCCCCCTAAAGACGAACTGGAGAGAAAATAAGAAGAATACAGCGCGGGAAAGTTTGCTAATCAAACTCACTGTATTTAGAGATCATGGTTCTTAATTCAACAGACTGAGTTTCACCATGGCGATCTTGCCAAGCAGCTTCAATATGAATGGTCTTCAGAGCTCCCGACAAGGTTGCAGCAGGTACAGACCACGACAAAGTATAAAAAGGGTGCGAAGTGTCATTTCCCGAGACAATACTGGTATCAAAATTCGCCGAGGGTAGAGC
>JBOFIW010000174.1:0-10036 GCA_051650365.1 Vibrio sp.
AATAAGGTGGAAGTAACCGATAGTCTCATTTCAGGGGGAAGTTATATTCAAGGTTCAACCATTTACAAATCGGTACTTGGATTTCGTAGTAATATTGCTGCTGGCTCTTTTGTTAGTGAATCTGTTATTTTGGGCGATGTAAAAATTGGTGCAGGGTGCACGATTAAACGTGCAATTATTGATAAAGATGTTGAAATTGCCGAAGGAACCATCATTGGTGAAGATCTGGAACTGGACAGAAAACGCTTCCATGTTTCCGATGAGGGTATTGTGGTGATTGCAAAGGGTACAAAGGTAGGATTCTAGAATGGAACAACTCAACGTTTGGTTTACCGTTTCAGAAGTGCAGGGGCTGGTAAAAAGTGGTGGCTTAGCTGATGTGGCAAAAGCGTTACCACAGGCGTTGAAAACGTTGCATCAGCAGGTAGCAATTGCGCTGCCTGCTTATTGTTCAATTCCGGGGAAGGAAGAAGCAGAGCTAGTTTTAGATACCGAACTGACTCATTGGCCGCATACTCGTTATCGAGTACTTAAACGTGATTTAGAAGGGATTCCAGTCTACCTAATTGATTGCCCTGCCTACTTTGACCGCCCAGCGCTGTATGCAGAGAATAATCAAGCGTATGCCGATAATGGTGAACGTTTTGGTTTTTTCTCTGCTGCGTGTTTGGATCTTCTGCCTAAATTGGGGATTCAACCGGATATTATTCACGCCAATGATTGGCACACGGGTTTAGTGCCTTTCTTACTCAAAACTCGCTATCGCTATGACAGCTTCTTTGAACAAGTTAAATGTGTACTAACGGTGCACAATGCTATCTTCAAAGGGATTTTTTCTTACCATCAACTTGAAGTGATACCAGAGCTTAATTTGTCCGGTATGGAATTCCTGCAATATGGTCATGGCCATGTCAGTATGCTACGTGCGGGCATTGCCTTTGCCGATAAAATTAACGCAGTCAGTCCGAATTACGCCTCTGAGCTACTCACCCCACTCGGTGCGCATGGCTTAGTGGATGACTTTGTTCGTCGCGCTCGGGATTTGCACGGTATCGTCAATGGCTGTGATTACAGCGAATGGAACCCGGAAACGGATCATTATTTACCGACCACTTACAGCGCTGAGCCTGACTCAATGCGTAAAGGGAAAACGCTGTGTAAAACCGCTTTGCAAGAGGAACTGCATCTTCCTGTGGCTGATGTACCAATGTTCGGTATGGTGTGCCGCCTCACTCATCAAAAAGGCTTCCACTACTTGTTGCCTATTTTAGAGCAGTTTTTGCGTAATAAAGTTCAACTAGTGATTGTGGGGACGGGTGAACCAGAGGTTGCTGCGCGGCTCAATAAAATCGCGCATTCTCATCGCAATAAGTTTGCTTTTGTAGAGACATACAGTGAACGTTTAGCACACTGGGTTGAAGCTGGGGCGGATTTCTTCTTGATGCCATCAGAGTTTGAAGCTTGCGGTCTGAATCAGATTTACAGCATGGCTTACGGTACTTTGCCTATTGTTCGGGAAGTCGGTGGTTTGAAAGACACGGTGAATGATTACGATAAATTCCCTGAGCGAGCAACGGGATTTGGTTATCTGGAGCCAACACCAGAAGCATTATTAATCACCATGCAGCGAGCACTTTTGTTTTATCTACAAGAGCCTGAGGAGATGCAAAAAGTTCAGCAACGCGCAATGCAGCAAAATTTCAGTTGGGAAGAATCAGCGCAAGACTACATGAAAATGTATCGACTAGCACGATTTGGTTAAGTGATGTTTTATTTGTCAAGGCACCTCTATTGGTGCCTTTGTTTTTTTGTCTGGTTCAACAGTTTCTTACAACTGGAGTCATCTTCCTTACACCGTTTATGGTAGTCTTGGCATGCACAAAAAAAGAGGTTCTGATGATTGTAATCGCTGAAAATGTTTTATTTCATAAAACCTATCGCCACTCTACCAGTAATGAGTGGGTGGTTTTCGTGCATGGAGCCGGAGGTAGTTCTTCGATATGGTTTAGACAGATCAAGGCGTATCGCCAGCATTTTAACCTGCTACTCATTGATTTGCGTGGGCATGGCAAATCCCACCAATTGCTCAGAGATTGGATAACCAATCGCTATACCTTTAAAACAGTAACTCTTGATGTACTCAAAGTTTTGGATCATCTAAAAATCCAGTCAGCTCATTTTGTGGGAATGTCATTAGGTACCATTATCGTACGTAATCTGGCTGAACTGGCAACCCATCGAGTTAGCTCTATGGTGCTTGGTGGAGCGGTAACAAGGCTTAATGCTCGCTCGCAAGTATTGGTGAAGCTTGGTCATTTGAGTAAGCACCTTATTCCTTACATGTGGCTTTATCGGTTGTTTGCTTACATAGTAATGCCACAGCGTAGCCAAAAAGAGTCGCGTCATCTTTTTATCCGTGAAGCTCAGAAGTTATGTCAAAAAGAATTTAAGCGCTGGTTTACGTTAACGGCGGAAGTTAACCCACTTATGCGTTATTTTCGTGATCGCGAGCTACCAATTCCAACACTGTATTTAATGGGAGAGAAGGACTACATGTTCATTCACCCAGTAAAAGAGATGGTAGCGCTGCATGCGCAGAGTGAGTTGTATGAGATTCCCAACTGCGGTCATGTTTGTAATGTTGAACAACCGGATCTATTTAATCAACGATCCATCGAGTTTATCCAACGTCAGATCCGCTAATTCTTTCAATCATCAAGCTGGGTATAACCACATTGCCAACAAACCGCAAATTGCCCTTCGTGGATTTCACCACATTCAGGGCATAGCCAACGAGTTGTTGCGGGTGGATAAAAAAAATCAGTGATAACTTGTTTGGCTGCCTTTTGCTGTGAAGAGTTCACTAGCCATAACGATGGTGCGCTATTTTGGTCTATTGGAATTTCACCGCGCAGCGCAAACAACATCTCTCCCCGTATCTCACACAGAATGCCCTGCTGACGTAGTAGCTGCATCAGCATATGGGCTTCCAATGGGTTAGAGGCAGTGTAAATCTTCATGTTAACAATCAGATGCTTACTTAATTGAAGATTGGATGGTGCGTTGCTGAAACTTATTCATTAACCACTTAACGATAATTGGGAATACCCCTAGTAGTACAAATGAAGCGAGGACAGGGAAGGACACGATTTCGCCTAAACTTGAAATTTCCGCCAATTGTGTGCCCGCATTCAGATAAACCGCTGTGCCGGGTAGCATACCTAGTTGGCTTACCCAGTAGTATCGCCAAACAGAGATTGGAGTCAGTCCCATAACCAGGTTAATCAAAAAGAAAGGGAAAATCGGGATGAGGCGTAGTGAGAGTAAATAAAACGCACCATCTCGCTCAACACCTTGGTTGATGGTTAACAGCTTATCGGCAAACTTCGCTTGAACCCAGTCACGCAAAAGAAAGCGGCTGCTGAGAAATGCTAGGGTTGCACCAATGGTACTAGCAAAGGAAGCAAGTAGTAGACTGAGCCAAAAACCAAACAGCGCAGCACCCAGTAGAGTAACAACGGTTGCACCTGGAATGGAAAACGCAGTCAATAAAACATACACCACAAAGTAAATGAAAGCGGCTTGCAATAGATGGGCATCAATATAGCTTGCTAATTCTGCTTGCTTGGCTTTCGCCACGTCCAATGTGAGATATTGGCTAAATTGCGTCAACAACAGGGTGGCTATCGCAATCAAGATTAGGGCGATGATGAGCTTTCTGTTCATTAGAAATCCTAGTAATCACTTAAAAATTTGATGAATGCTGTGAGGTATTCAGTAGTCACATATCGTCTAAATAAAGTATATCCACTCAGAGTCAATTCGTCGTAAGAGTTGTTATTAATGAGACTATGGAATAAAGACAGGGGAAAAGCAGGATTTCTTTCAAAAAAATAACGTGCCCAGAAGGACACGTTATATATACGTTTGTCTTGGCGTGTTCACACCTAAATCTTGACGTGATTATGAACCTAAAACGGTAGGTTAGAGGTGTCTCAAGAGTTCATCGCGACGATTTTGTGGGATTACTGACCAATGCTTACCTTCAATCGCACCTTCTAGAGCCCATAGTAACTCTAAACTAACTTCTGCTGAGTGAGTGCGCTGAATCGCTTTATACGCTTCAACAGAACCATGAGAGTGTAGTGATTCAACATTCTCAATCCCTGCTTTTTTGAGCATCCTTTCGGTTGCCAAACGTAAGTTAGGCAGATCTTTTAAGCGCTCAGGTTTTGCTTGAGCTTGCGTTTCACGCTCTGCCTTAGCGACTTCAAGTGCAGCGCGAGCTTCAGTCAAGATGAAGGTTGGATTGCTCCAACAATCTTCAGGTAAAGCGTAGTACTTAGTTACGACAGGAAAGCCACGCTTCTTATAAACGTAAGGTTCATAACCTTGTAGTTTGAATTTTTCGATTGTGGCATCGTCCGCACGGATGTGCAGCGTTTCATTAACCACAAGCGCAAACATAGTTTCGTCGACGAAAATACCAAAGCCACCAAACATTGAACGAGATTTCACACGTCCTAGCTGCTCAAAGAGCCGCATTGAATCTTTTAATACTGGTTTATTCATGCTGTTAGTCTCGGAGTATTGTTACATACGCCACCAAATCAGGTCCGAGAAAATTAGCAAATGCATGCATCTGCCATGTCAATGATGAGTCAACATAGTGTATGCATTTTTGCCATCGGTAACCCCGCTACCTACCATATGCTTTTGGTTTAGGCCGGAGGCTTTGCGTCCCATTTTTTCAAATGGTTTGCCCTGTGCGTGACATTTTCCTGATAAAAATTAACCAATCCTGGCTGATTCTCACAACTTTCCATTTCAAATGTGAGAATCAGCTAAGTTATTAATACCTATGCTACATAGGTTTTGTCAAATTTATGTGACAAGCTTTCAAATATAGACGTCATGAATTGTCAGGAAAGTTAGTTTTTTGTCAAGTCTTTCACTGTGTCGCGCTCGACAATTTCAGGATGCATTTCGAAAATTCGACGTTCGTGCTCTTTATCCTTGATGCGCTCTAACAAAATTTCAAAGGCGTTTTTACCTACACGACGTTTCGGCTGGTGTACGGTAGTCAGCGGTGGTGAGAAATATTCCGCTAATTCAATGTTGTCGTAGCCAATTACTGAAATGTCTTCAGGCACACGGATGCCTTTTTGTTGCAGACGGCTCATCAAACCAAGAGCCATAGTATCGTTGAAACAGAACACCGCAGTTGGACGCTTATCCATAGCAAGGATTTTATCGGCAGCTAGCACCGCCGTATCACACTCAAAATTGCCTTCTAAAATCCAATCTTCATTAATCGGTAATTTTGCCTCAGCCATAGCACGACGGAAGCCTTGAATACGCTCTTGGCATGCCGCTTTGACAAAGTGGCCGCTTAAGCATGCAATATCAGTATGACCACGGTCAGTCAGGTATTTGGTAGCCAAGTAGCCACCTTCTTCTGAATTGTCGATGATTTTATCAGCGTGTGAGGTTTCTGGCCCCCAATCCATGATTACTTTTGGAATGTCTTTGTGTGCATCCAGCATCTCTTGTAGCTCTTGGGTCAAGTCTGAACACATGACCAAAATGCCATCAACCCGTTTTTCAGCCAACATGCGAATGTAATCACGTTGCTTTTCATAGATGCCGCCCGTGTTACACAAGATCAAAGTGTAGCCTTGACGATAACAGTAGCTTTCTACGCCATCAATCACTTCGGAGAAGAACAAGTTAGTGGATTGCGTCACCAACATGCCGATGGTGCGAGTGGTGTTACATTTCAAGCTCCGTGCAACAGCGCTAGGAGCATAGTTGAGCTGTTTAACCGCTTCTTGCACTTTCTCTTGTGTGGTTTCAGCCACAAAACGAGTTTTGTTAATGACGTGAGAGACGGTTGTCGTTGACACGCCAGCAAGGCGTGCCACATCTTTAATCGTAGCCATAGAGTGTTCCTGTCGATGACTGCTGATGCCAGCGAATGTTATTGGTTAATTAAATCAGCAGAAGTAAGGCGAGACTGAGCGAATCTTCACACTCTGTGCAGTAATGAGCGGCACTAGGCCGTACGTAAAGCGCTTCAATCACAATGCCTAAAGTAATAAAAATACAAAAACCGCCAAAAATTAGCGGTTTATATTTTTATTCGTTTTTATCGTTTGCGGGTGGATTTTAGACTGCAAATCTGTCCACCGCAACGAAATTCATTCATCAAACTTTAAGTTATTTCACGATCAATTCGCCTAAGTAGGCTCTATTTACTGTGCAAAAGAGTCAGTTTGGTGTTGAACGGCAACCTTAAGTAAGAGAGTGGCAAGACACTTATTCGATATTCGTATTCAGCTCTTCAAGGTAATCTTTGTCTTGTCTCACGAATGCCAAAGTTAAACGAGCAACGGCAGCGTAAAGTCCAAAGTCATCAAATTGAGTGCAACGCTCAACAAAGGTGGGTAACCAGTTGAGCAAGTGTTGTTCGATAAATTCAGCTTGTGCTTTCGATGCGTTATCCAAATCAGCCGCTTGTTCATTTTGATTAGCACTAATGGCAAGGTGCGCTAAAAAATCGAGCTGAATTGCGAGATGGTCGGCGGGTTCATTGAGGTTTTGATCCACCTTAACGCCATACGTGGCAAGAAGCTCACGCATTTTTTGTGCGGGTTTACCGTTTAGTAGCCCTTTATCCGTGTAGATAGATGCGTAAGGCAGAGCGGAATCGCGATCGGATTTCAAAAATAAATCGCAGAAATCCGCAGCTAGTTCAAGCTGTGCATCGGTTCTATCTTGCAAGCGATTCAGCGCTTCTATCAAACTTTTCACATCAGTGGTTAGGCTTTCTTCTGCCGCGAGTCCAGTCAAAAATGTGCGGATTTCCGCTGAATGGTAGTGTGCGAGATCTTGTTCAGTCAGCTCTTTAATAAATAGGCTCGATAACCACCAATAGACTTCTGCGCGTTTTTCATTGAGGATTTTCAGTTCTTGTATCATTTTTGCACTCCCAATCGGTTGGCTCTTAGTCTAAACCATAAAAATGAACAGCTATCATGCCTAATGTGCTCATTTGTGAAAAGATACAAATGGGTTGTGAATGTGTTGAGTGGGGCTTGAGTTGCATCAAGAAAAAGTGATGTTTCTCACGATTTCTCTCGAAATATTAATGAATATGAATAGAATAACTCTGCGATAAATCCAGTTATTTAAAATGGTGCATTATGAGCTATCACGTACTTGTGGTTGAAGACGATCTCGTTACCCGCAGTAAGTTGTGTGGTTACTTTCAAAATGAAGGCTACCAAGTCACACAGGCGGAAAGCGGAGCGCAAATGAGAGAAGCACTAGAACTCAATGATATTGATCTGGTGTTGCTGGACATTAATTTGCCCGGTGAAGATGGTTTGCTATTGACGCGAGAACTACGCGGCCAATCGGAGATTGGCATTATTTTAGTGACAGGACGCACAGACAGTATCGACAAAATCGTTGGCCTTGAAATGGGGGCCGACGACTATGTTACAAAACCTGTTGATTTACGTGAGCTGCAAGTGCGAGTTAAGAACTTGCTGTGGCGTATTTGCCTTGCTCGTCGTGATAACAGTGCAGACAAGCAAGACGATAAACTGGTTTATTTTGGTGAGTGGACATTTGATGTTCAGCGTCGTGCACTTAGCCGTAACGGCGAACCAGTAAAGTTAACTAAAGCTGAATATGAACTTTTAGTGGCGCTTTCTTCTTATCCGAATCAAGTGCTAAGCCGAGAGCGCATTTTGAACATGATCAGTCATCGAGTGGACGCTCCAAACGATCGTACCATTGATGTTTTGATTCGCCGTATGCGCGCCAAGATGGAAATCGACCCAAAGAACCCACAGATTTTTGTCACTGTACATGGTGAAGGCTATATGTTTGCGGGTGATTAGCTTTGGTTTAACTCATCTTGCTTGATGAGCACTTTTGATAAGAGAGTGTGAGATAAATAAAAAAACCGGCAGTTCGCCGGTTTTTTTTTGTCGCTCGTGGAAAGTTTAAGGTGTGGCAGGAGTAGGCTCAACCGCGGCATCGCCAACTACTGTCTCTTCAATTACTGCGGGATTGGCTAGAGGCGTTTCTACATCGCCTGCTACCGTATCGCGCAGCTTTTGCCACAATAATCCCAGAGTTTCGTACCAATACTGTTCCGTTTGCTCAAGATAGCGGGCTTTAGGGATGTACTTATCCCACGGCTGAGCAATATTCAGGTGGCCGAGGAAATTGGTCGGGGCTGGTATTGGATTTAACCCTGCCGCTTCAAATTCACGCATGGCGCGTTTCATGTGGCTAGCCGAGGTCACTAACACCATACGCTTCTGCTGTAGAAATGCGGCGGCTTGACGCGCTTCTTCCCACGTATCTTTAGCGGTTTCTAGCAAAATAATGTCTGATTTGGGTACGCCAAGTGCAAGGGCGACACGCGCCATCATACGTGCATGGCTGACCTCACTTCCTCCTGCATATCCAGAGAGGATCATTTTCGAACCAGGATACATGCGGTTAATCCGAATGCCTTCGGCAAGTCGCATTAAAGCCGCGCGGCTGAGTTCAGATGTTGGGGGAATATCATCGTCCACCACATGGCCGTTACCCAATACCATGACGTAATCGACAGTCCCCTCAACGGGCAGAAAAGCCGTATAGGTTCTTTCGAGTGGCATCAAGAGGCGAGTCGCTATGGGTTGAAAAGAGATAAAGAAAATACCGGTGAGAGAGAACAACACCACAAGACAACCGGTTTTACGTTTTGCTGTGAACATGATCAACATCAGGCCCACGAAACCAATGATCAGCAACGCTGGCAGAGGCATTAACAGTGAAGAAAAAATTTTTTTCAGCTCAAACATAGAAAAACAGTCCGAAAAAACAGCACTTGATTATAAAAAGAGTCGAAGCCTCTTTATTCCTGCCATTCCTATGACAGAATAGCGGGCACGATTCGTTATCATAACTCAAGCTACCGTGACAGAAGATCGCAATTTCGACGATATTGCCCACAAATTTGCAAAAAATATATACGGTTCCGACAAAGGTGAGATCCGCCAAGTCATTGTTTGGGAAGATTTGGAGCAGCTTCTCAGTCAATTAAATGCACAAAAAGTTCACTTGCACGTACTCGATGCTGGTGGAGGCTTAGCGCAGGTGTCGCAGAAAATAGCGCGTCTTGGTCATCAAGTCACGCTCTGTGATCTTTCTTCGGAAATGTTGCAATTGGCCGAACAGGATATTGCAAACAATGGCCTGCTTGAGCAGTATCGCTTGGTTCATTCGCCAGTGCAGACGATTCAAGAACACCTTGATGAACCCGTTGACCTGGTACTGTTTCATGCGGTGATGGAGTGGTTGGCGGAGCCCAAACCGGCGTTGCAAAATTTATTGGCGCAAATCAAACCCGGCGGCATGGTGTCGGTGATGTTTTACAACTACCACGGTTTGGTTTACAAAAACGCCGTGTGTGGCAACATTCCGCACGTGCTAGAAGATATGCCGCACCGCAAACGATTTAAGCTACAGCCGCAGAAAGGCTTGTTACCTGAAGAGGTCTATCAATGGATCGAAGAATCGGGTTTTGAGATCTGCGGAAAATCCGGTATTCGTTGTTTCAGTGATTACATCGGAAACATGAAAAACATGGGCGAATATCAGTATGAGGATTTGGTGGCACTGGAGCGCAAATTCTGCCGTCAGGAGCCTTACCTCTCATTGGGCCGATACATTCATGTATGGGCTAAGAAAAAACAATAACAGGAAACACAATGAGTGAGTTTACTCAGGATACTGTGCAAAAGCCCATCGACGAACTTGTCACTTGGGTAAAACAGTATGACTTCTCATTGAATCTGCCTACTGAGCGGCTGGCATTTTTGCTCGCGATTGCAGTGCTCAGTAATGAAAGATTTGATGAAGAGCTCGGAGAAGGGGAACTTCACGATGCATTCGCGATAGTCACGCGCTTGTTTGCAGAATCGGGAGAAGCCTCAGCCTTTCGGGCTAACAATGCGATTAATGATCTGGT
>JBOFIW010000175.1:0-2578 GCA_051650365.1 Vibrio sp.
AGTTGCTGCGCCTGCGCAAACGCACTGCTCGGTGGATAATTTAACCAAGCCAAATCGCTAGGTTGCGCCCCCCACTGTGCCAGTTCTAACGCCAACGGCGCTAAATCCGTGTGTAAAATTTCCGGCTCCGGCACCCAAGATTGTTGTTTGAGCTGCGCTTCGCTGTATAAACGCACGCAAATCCCCGGCTCTAAACGTCCGGCACGCCCTGCCCGCTGTTCAGCTGAAGACTGCGCAATCCGCACTTGTTCAAGGCGGGTAATGCCAGTTTTGAGATCAAAACGCGCACTACGTTCAAGTCCACTATCAAGCACTATGCGAATACCTTCAATGGTCAGCGAAGTCTCAGCGATATTGGTCGCCAATACCACTTTGCGCCGCCCTGCCGCCGCGGGAGCAATTGCACGTTGCTGCGCGGCGAACTCCATCTGTCCATACAAAGGGCAAATTTCAACCTCGTTAGCCAAATCGCTCAACTGTTCGGTTAACTGGTTGATGCTGGCGGCACCGGGCAAAAAGGCCAGCAGTGAGCCAGTTTCATGTTGCAACAGATGGCGAATTTGTCGTTGCATCGCCGGAACCAAAGGCTCATCGACGCGTAGAGGTTGATAGCGGATATCAATCGGGAAACCACGCCCTTGTGATTCGACATAACTCGCTTGCGGCAGTAAGTTTTGCAAAGCCTGCTGATCGAGTGTGGCCGACATCACCACGATTTTTAAATCTTCCCGCAGCGCAGACTGCACTTCGAGCGCCAACGCTAAGGCAGTATCAGCGTGAATGCTACGCTCATGAAACTCATCGAAAATCAGCACATCTACGCCATCCAGTTCAGGATCGTTTTGCAACATGCGCGTCATGATGCCTTCAGTCACAATCTCCAACTGAGTGACACGGCTGACTCGGTTTTCACCACGCACCCGATACCCTACACGCTGCCCGACCTCTTCCCCCAATTGCTGCGCCAAATAGCTGGCAATGTTACGCGCCGCCAAACGCCGTGGCTCAAGCATAATGATTTTGCCGCGAAACAATCCCGCTTGCAGTAACTGCAACGGAAAGTAGGTGGACTTACCGGCTCCGGGCGCGGCTTTGAGAATGAGTTGTGGAGAGTCGGTGATACCGGACAACAGCTTCGGCATCACCTCAGTAATGGGCAGTGGTGGCAAGTGGGCTTCCTACAAGGTTAAATGGCCGCGCTATTGTACATAAAACTCAGTAAGTGCCCAAAGTGCATTCCTATCAAGAGGTTCGTCAGACAACCAACTTACTGTGGTGCCGAAGCTTCAGATTGGGCAGGCACAGGGACCTCAATAGTAGGTTCAGCAATCGCTGGCGTAGCACTCTCGCCCTCCTCGGGCTCAAGCCCAGTTGGCTCCGTATTTAGCAAATGAGCACTCTCAACATCAATTGGCGTATTTTCCGCACTGGGTTGTTCAGGCTCATCCCCAAGATGGGTAGACACAACAATTGAGCTCTCCGTTAACGCAGACGCTGATGCTGCTGCGACCAGTACTGGTTTGGACTTCATCCAAGCATTCAAAGCTAATGCCTGATCATTAGTTAAAATACCGTTATGGCCAGCAATGACGCCATCTGCCACTGCAAGTACCCATACCGCCTGACGATTAGCATCTTCACAACTTTGTACGGTTTTTCGGGCGTGCAATCTGGCGCGAATTTTCCAGCCCGCCCCTTCCAATACCTGCATGCAGCCCGGTTTGGCATCGTGCTCAAGCAGCCACTGAGGGATTTTAACCACTTTATTACAATCACGCCCAGAGCACGGATCCACATCATGAGTGATCGCCCATGAATTACCGACGGCGCGCTCGCCATCTTTGATCCAGTTAAAGGCCTCACGCACCGCAAAATCGGTTTTGGACTGCAACACCAACATGGATGGACCAAAACCTTCTGGACTTAGCCACTTATCCAGTGGCTGATACTCTTTGGCAGAGGCGGCGGGGTTTAAAAGCACGGTTAAATGGGTTTCACCGCGACCTGCGGCCAGATTATCCAACATCGCCTGTTTGCGAGCGTGCAGCGCAACCACGCCACCGAGGCTGTGCCCGACTAAAATATAGCGCCCCAGCGTTCCCTGACGGTGCAGATCATCTAATGAGTCTAGCAACTTTCTCACCCCATGCTCACCCACTCTTCGTGCCACTTGCTTGCTGGTTAATATGGTCGGAAAATCCAACGCTTCAACCTGACTTTCAGGATCATCAGAACCATCTAGCCATAAGGGATCATATTGATCACCTCGCCAACCAATGTACAGCCCGATGAGGCCCGGTTTGCTCTTGGCCATTTGGCGATGAAAACGTTGAAAAGCGACAAAATTATCGTCAGTGGGAGCGGCATTATGATGCCAACCATGGATGAAAATCAGCAGTTCTGCCCCTGGGTTTTTGGCTAGCCTAGCCTTCAACATTTCGTATTGCTCAGGCAGATGCATGTCACCATCATCATTAAATTCAATGACATGGAAATCAGACTGACTCAACTCAGGCGTGACTTGATGATAGGGTATATCGGGAATGCGGGTAGACCAAATTGACAACGCGAGAACAGC
>JBOFIW010000176.1:0-3364 GCA_051650365.1 Vibrio sp.
AACTGTGTGGTCGGAATGGGTAAAGCAATTAACTTACGCCAATTGAAAAATCAGTTTCCTGATTAGGAGAAAGTAAAGTCAGCCTTCAAAAGGAAGTGTCATCTTTGCTCAACAATGCCAGTCGTAATGACTGACGAGATGACAGGAGGTACTATAACGGCTTCGAAACAATAGATTTTGAAATAGATCAAGTTTAAGGTGATTTCTTAGTGACTAGGAAAGTAAACTTGATGCAAAGCAATTCATTTCTTTCGCTCACTTGCTGCTGTTAACACCCAATGTGCCATCGTCATCATTATGAGACGCCACTTTGGCCTAAACTATACACATGCAAAATACGATGTATGAATGGAGACTTCAGTGTCGATATTAAATTTATTTGGAAAGAAAGACACAAGTCGTCCGGTCAATAATGATATGGACAGACAAAGAAAATACGAGGCACTGGTTCGTGCTTATCATCGCGATCTTTACCGCTATGCATACTGGCTATGTAAGGATCGCTCGATTGCCGAAGACCTAGTGCAAGAAACCTGCTTAAGAGCTTGGAAGTCACTCGACAGTTTGTTGGATGAAAAAGCGGCTAAAGCATGGTTAATCACCATTTTACGCAGAGAGAATGCTCGCCGTTTTGAGCGTAAACAGTTTGATTTGGTTGACATAGATGAACATGACTATGAAGCCAAATACACCGATGATGAACATCATCAAAACGAGTGGTTACAGAATCAAATTTTAAAACTAGATGTAGAGTATCGAGAACCCCTTTTTTTACAGGTTGTGGGAGGATTCAGCGGTGAAGAGATCGCCGACATTCTTTCACTCAATAAAAACACAGTAATGACACGTTTGTTTAGAGCACGCAATCAACTCAAAGAGATGATGGATGGTTCAGCACACTACCCGGAGCAGCAAAATGGATGAACTAGAATTTCGCCGCAAAATCATGTCTGACCCTAAACAGCGTGACAGTGAGTTACTTGAGATGATCGCTTCAAGCGAAGCTAGCGCAAAGTTCGCTGATGATGTGTTGCAACTCGACAAACACCTAGCTCAAGCATTCAAGGTTGATGTTCCTGATGACTTGGCAGATAAAATCTTATTCAGACAAAGCGCATTAGTTGAAGATGAAAAAGTAATCCGCCCGCAGTTTGTACGTAAAGCGATGGCAATTGCTGCATCCGTTGCGTTCACCGCTGGATTATTGGTTGGGCAGATCCAATGGGGGAATATTTTAGTTTCACCTGCACAGGCTAGCTTGTCTGAAATAGCAGTGCAGCATGTTATCCACGAAGAAGGCTTTGTTAACCGTCTGGATGAGCAAGCTGACATGCAACAAATCAATGCGAAAATGCAGCCTTTTGCCTACAAAATGGAGGGAAGTTTTCCATATCACGTTTACTACCTCAACCATTGTGGCTTTGGTAAAGAAAATGCGGTTCATATGGTTTTCCAAGGCGAAAAAGGCAAGGTTACCTTGTTCTTTACACCCATTGTCAGCAAGCAGACGTTAGAATTTAAACAAGATGGAATGTCGGGTATTGTCGAACCTGTTGGAAACGCCAGCCTAATCCTTGTTGGAGAGCAAGGCGAAAATATGTCGACTATCGCTGATAAACTCCTGCCAATGATTCAATCTTCTATCTAAAAGACAGATTGTTTCGCATAGTGGCATTCATCTATAAAACCAATCAAATAGAGCGAAAACTCTAAATTTTGGAGTTTTCGCCTAAATTCCTGCCAAATAGCCATCATTTCAGTAACTTTCTCGTGAAATTAGACAATGGTCGGATTTCTATCTCCTATACTAGCGACTAGGATCAGCCACCACTGAGCAATTACTCAAAATAAAGTTGCTCAAATCAACGCCCATTAGAGGCGAAACTAAAAAGGAAAAGTCTAATGAACAACATGCGTCTGTTTAAAAAATCGTTACTTGCAGTGACAGTAACGCTTGCGACACAACAAGCTTTTGCTGCAGGCTTCCAGCTCAACGCACAATCAGCGACTGGTCTTGGCCGCGCCTTTGCGGGTGATGCAGTTATCGCCGATAACGCTGCAGTAATGTCTCGTAACCCAGCTGCTATGGCACTATTTGATGAAATGGCACTCTCTCTTGGTTTTGAAACCATCACGACCATGATTGATGTAAAAGATGCCAAATATGGCACTCAGGCAGGAACATTCCCTGTCGCTGATACAGATGATGTAGGCAGTACTTCTGTTGCTCCTAATATCCATCTGATTGTTCCTGTTAATGACCAGTTTGCTTGGGGGGTTAACGCCTATTCAAACTTTGGTACAAAAACAGAATTCTCTGATAACTACCTAGCCTCAGAATATGGTGGTTTAACAGATGTAAAAAGCGCAAACTTCGGTCTTTCTGGTTCATACCGTATTAATGAACAGCTCAGTCTAGGTGCAGGCTTAGATCTTATCTACGGTCAGGGCACTATGAAACGCGTGGCTGGTGCGTCATTTGGACCGCTAAAGGGTGTGAGTTTAATTAATGTTGATAAAGCTGATGGCTGGGCAGTAGGCTTCAACCTAGGCTCTGTCTACGAATTGGATGAAAATAACCGTTTTGGTTTGTCATACCGCTACAGCCCTGAATTTAAAGCGAAAGATGACTACGGCCAAGAAATTACTCTACCGTTACCAGACATCGCAGAATTCTCAGGTTTTCACAAAATCGAAAATACCCAGTTTGCCGTACATTATAGTGTTCAATGGATTGGCTGGAGCGCTTTCGACAAAATTGATTTTGAAAATCTAAGCGCTAGCCGCTCTCCAATTGGAGCTCAGCTGGCTGCTGGTGGTACATATTCTAAACAATACCAATGGCAAGATGGCTGGCACTACTCTATTGGTGGTACCTATTACCTGAACAGTGATTGGACACTGCGTGCAGGTTATATGTATGACACCAGTGCCCAAGATTCTGTAACTTCAATTTCAGTACCAGATTCAGACCGCCAGTGGTTATCAGCAGGTTTTACTTACCAAGTCGATGCAAAGTCAAATGTTGACTTTGGTTTTACTTATCTGATGGGTAAAGATGTACAGGTGAATGAATCTCTAACTGTTTCCTCTATCACCGCAACAACTCACGCAGATGCAATCCTGCTGGGCTTACAGTACAGCCGCACGTTCTAATTAGAACGTCAAAACATCACATTGCTAAGGGGCTGATTTTTCAGCCCCTTTCTTTTTCCTCTTCATTCGAATTGCCCAACATCAGCGTACACTTGTGCGACTAACCACACATATAAACCTACATTTGTACGCTGAAAAACCAATAACCACATGATTACAATTAGAAATATCATCTAAAAAATTCAGATTTTTTAGATTAAAACTTCAA
>JBOFIW010000177.1:0-1804 GCA_051650365.1 Vibrio sp.
AGTAAATCACCTTGGGCTGTGATCGGCACCATCATCACCGCATGGCGGCCACTTGGCTTCATACGCTCGTAAGTTCTTTGTTCGCCATTTGAGAAACGTAAGTCCAAAGCTTCAATAGTAAACAGACGCGATTTGGCGACCGTTTCACGCTCCAGAATTTCTGGTAAAGATTTGGATGACATACGCTGACTCCTGAGCAAAAAAGTTTTCTTAATATATGAGAAATAATCACAGTTTGAAACGGTCAATATGCAGACACCAATAAAAAAGCTGATGCGGAGACATCAGCTTCAAATAGGAAGGTTATGCAGATTGAGCGTTAGTAGTAAGAGTGCTCACCACGATCGTGCTCGGTGGAGTCACGTACCGCAGTCAGTTCGCCCGCAAATTGAGCCAGTAGCTCTTTTTCAATGCCTTCTTTAAGCGTCACGTCGACCATTGAACAGCCGTTACAGCCGCCACCAAACTGAACCAGAGCTACACCATCATCCGAGATGCTGATCAGGCTAACATGGCCACCGTGGCCTGCCAGTTGTGGGTTTACTTGAGTTTGCAGTGCGTATTCGACACGCTCCATCAGCGGCGCATCGTCAGCCACTTTACGCATTTTGGCGTTAGGGGCTTTCAGGGTCAGTTGTGAACCCATTTTGTCTGTTACAAAGTCAATCACTGCCTCTTCCAAAAATGGCAGGCTGAGTTCATCAACGTAAGCTGAAAAACCACTGAAAGGGTATTCCGTATCGGTGGCTTCCACCGCTTCTGGTGGGCAGTAAGAGACACCGCACTCAGCGTTTTGTGTACCTGGGTTAACCACGAACACACGAATATTAGTACCTTCTGGCTGCTGTGCTAGCAGCTTAGCGAAGTGTGATTGGGCAGATTCAGTAATAGTAATTGGATTTGACACGACGAATACCTGAGTAAAAGAATCGGTTATTGCTCACCATTCTACTCCTGAGTTAACGATGATCCAGCGCTTTTTGCGTTAAAAAACGTCAACCTTTGCTATCTTTCGGCTCGGGAGTGCGGCATATGCAGTAAATATCAATGCTTTGTACGCCGACATCAAGCAGTAAATCGCATAAATGTCGGATGGTACTGCCTGTGGTCACCACATCGTCCACAATCGCAACATGTGGTTGGTTTGGTAGGTGATTGAGCACAAACGCATCGCGTAGGTTGTGTATTCGCTGCGCCTTGCTGAGTCCTTGTTGGTGCGGTGTGGCTCGTCGGCGCGCAAAGAGTTGGCTGTCATACTGTGTAGGTAATGAGCGTGCTAACTCGCGCGCCAGCAGATCGCTTTGATTAAAGCCGCGTTGCCAGCGTCGCCGCCAATGCAGTGGCACGCTGCACAGCAAAGGGGCTGGCTCGCTAATCTGGGTGGCGAGTAACTTAGCTAAACGTGGTGCTTGCCAAAACTGGCGTTGGTATTTGAGTTGATGCACCGCATCACTGAGTGGAAAGCGGTAATCGCCGACACAAATCAGTTTTCGCCACGGCGGAGGTTGATGCAGACACTGTCCGCACTGCTCGACAGCCGTGAGCGTGGGTAAACCGCAGCGAGCGCAGCGATAACCGTGCTCAAGCCAAGCTTGGCAGGCGGTGCAGATCCCAAATGGCGAGTTTTTATCGAGCGCCAGTCGACAAAGATGGCATTCCGGAGTCAGCAGCGGTGCGGTGGTTTTTCTGAGCCAATTGGTTAACATAGCGAGCCAAGAATCAGGGTAATGTGCTTCATCTTGCCAACTGGCAGAGTGGATGAAGATGGAAATAGAGGGAGAAAATGTGACCATGGCGTTGTATT
>JBOFIW010000178.1:0-5320 GCA_051650365.1 Vibrio sp.
ACGCAACCGAAGTGGACGTGGATGCGATTTGTGACGGTGAGCGTGTCGTGATTGGCGGCATCATGGAGCACATCGAACAAGCGGGTGTTCACTCAGGTGACTCAGCATGTTCTCTGCCGGCTTACACCTTGAGCCAAGAGATCCAAGACAAGATGCGTGAACAAGTTGAGAAGCTGGCATTTGAATTGGGTGTTCGTGGTTTGATGAACATTCAGTTTGCGGTGAAAGACAACGAAGTTTACCTGATTGAAGTGAACCCACGTGCCGCGCGTACTGTACCGTTTGTATCAAAAGCGACAGGTGCACCGCTGGCGAAAATCGCTGCGCGAGTGATGGTTGGACAAACTCTGGAGCAACAAGGCTTCACTAAAGAGATCATTCCACCTTACTACTCAGTAAAAGAAGTGGTTCTGCCGTTCAACAAGTTCCCAGGTGTTGACCCACTGCTTGGCCCTGAAATGCGCTCAACCGGCGAAGTGATGGGTGTAGGTGCGACGTTTGCTGAAGCGTACGCCAAAGCGGAATTGGGTAGTGGCTCTGTTTACCCTGAAGGTGGCCGTGCGCTGCTTTCGGTTCGTGAAGGTGATAAACAACGTGTGGTGGATCTGGCTTCTAAGCTGGTGAAACTGGGTTATCAGTTGGATGCCACTCATGGTACAGCGGTGATTTTGGGCGAAGCGGGCATCAACCCACGTCTGGTCAACAAAGTGCATGAAGGTCGTCCACATATTCTGGACCGTATCAAGAACCACGAGTACACCTACATTGTGAACACGGCTTCTGGCCGTCAAGCGATTGAAGACTCAAAAGTGCTGCGCCGTGGTGCTTTGTCACACAAAGTGAACTACACCACGACACTGAATGCTGCGTTTGCTACTTGTATGGCACACACAGCAGATGCCAAAGCATCGGTCACTTCAGTGCAAGAGCTGCATGCGCGTGTAAAAGCTAGCCAAGCTTAATTGGTATTACAACAAGAGAGGCTCAAGGTCTCTCTGACAACCTCTTTGCCCGCTCGTCAGCGGGCTTTTTTATGCACGGATTTTGCGGTTCAGTTTGATGCAGCGTCTGTGGCTACCAATATCGCGGTTGTGTCGAGTTTGCCATCCTTATCAACCAAAACCAGACGTTGATGATCACTTGAGAGTTTGACCCATTTGATCTGCTCGATTTCTGGCTGACGCCAATTCAGGATAAACAGTGATGCATTCTCATCTTGCTCAAAGCCGCGCTCGGTATTGAGTTCCCCAAGCGTCACCTGCCCATCAACAGACATCCGATAGTCATCACCGTGACCAATGATCTCCAAGCTGACGGATTTGCCATCCACCACACCATGGTAGATCACACCATCGAAGGCATCGTAGGCAATATCATCCATGCTGTGATCACAACTTTGCGTTGCCTGCTGGTAGGCACCTCCCGCATCTAAACAGCGATCTTGAGCGATAAACTCCCGTCCCCAAAATTGATAAAGCAAGCCGATGGATACAAGGCCAATGCCTAGCAAAGCCGCGATGCTCTTTTTACTCATGAATATTTCTCTGTTGTTATGTGGTGAAAATCGCCATGCATCATAGTTGGGTTTTATTGGTTGGCCAAAGCTATTTGCGGCGTAAATAAAAAGGCAGGGGGAATTTTCTTCAAGAAGAATGGTGGGGGGAATGCTACTTTTGCCCCATTGTAAGCTAGACCTTTTGCTCATTCACACATCAGCTAATGTGTGTTTGCCCTACTAGAAATTATCAATTCATATAATACTGCTAGCTGTGAATCCAGTCAGCGTTATGCGCCGGCGTTTGAGTGGTAGCTAGTCTTATATTCCATCAAGCAATACGAGGTGAAAGTCTTTACTTTTTATTTCATCTTTAATGCTATGAACTATTGGAGCAATTCATCAAAAAGCTGATAAAAATCAAATTATTTAGTTATTTCAGTTCAATAGCTAGTCTTTAAATATATGATGTTGTGTGCATATGAGGTTTGGAGGATTAGTGATGCAATTTGGAGATCTAAAAAAAGAGTTACAGCACAAAGAACGTAGTATTGGGGACTTAATATCCTACCTAAAAACGCGAACAGGTGGATGTCCCAACTATAGTATACTTCTGGGGGCAGGAGCATCAGTAACATCTGGAATCGAGAGTGGTGAGCAATTAGTAACACAGTGGCGAAAAGAGATATATGAACTGTTATCTAAAAAAGAATACACCACTATTCAAGATGCTAAGAACTACTTAATGACCAAAGAGGGTTCTTGGTACTCTGAACAAAATGAATACTCTTCATTGTTTGAAAAGAAATTCGACCTTGCGACTCAAAGAAGACGCTTTGTTGAGAATCAAGTTGATTCCGCTACTCCTTCAATTGGTTATGCTTACTTATCATCTTTGTGTGAGCCATCTGATAGATTTATCGATACTATATTTACTACTAATTTCGATGATTTAGTAAACGAAGCTTTTTATCAATTTTCTTTAACTCGTCCTATAGTATGTGCGCATGACTCTAGTGTTAGATCAATAACAATAACATCAACACGACCCAAAATTATTAAACTTCACGGAGATTATCTATTCGACGATATAAAAAGTACTCTCCGTGAAACTGAGTCGCTAGAAGAGAATATTAAGAATAAACTGATCGAGTTTTCCAAGGAATATGGTCTTATCGTGATAGGATATGCAGGGAACGACAGATCGATTATGGATGTTCTTAATCACCTTCTAAAATCAGAGGAATACCTCAAAAATGGTATCTATTGGTGTATTCGGAAGAACTCATATATCAGTCCAGAACTTAGAAAATTACTGTGGAAAGATCGAGTTTATTTTGTTGAAATAGATGGATTTGATCAAGCTCTTGCAGAAATACACCATGAGATTAAAGGGGCATTACCCTTTAAAGATAGCTTCGTAGATTCTAAGAAAGACCTAATACTAGAAAGTTTTTCAGAAGATAAATATGAGCTTTCTGAGGAGTCTCGCTATATCAAAGATGATCTTAATAGCCTGAAAAGACATAAAAATGAGAGAGATATATCTAACTTGATAAGAGAATTGAGCAATACAATGGATGATGCTGGTTCCGTTGATATTTCTGAATCACTTTTTAAGTCTCTCCTAAAAATTGATACACTGATTAATTCTCAACAATACGACCAGGCTAAAATGCTTGCAGAGTCGAACCTTCTAAGTGCTGAATCTGAACAAATGAAGATTCGCTTTATTAGAAAACTAATCTATATAACCAAAAATATAGGTAATTTTGCAGAGACGCAAAGATATGCAGATAGCTTAATAGAAATTGACGAATACGAAAGTGAATATTTTCTGATAAAAGCAGACTCTTTTAATAACATAAAAGATTGCTGTGAGTTCTTAAAAGAGAACGTAACGAAGTTCAAAGACTCTAGTAATTACTTAAATTTCCTTGTGAGTAGAGGATTAACCGAGTTCAAATCTAGTACAAGTGCAACGTTTTCATATGACGAACTTATAAAGTACGTTGAAGATAGCCTAAGAGTGTATCCCTCACTAGATAACCAAGCGTGGGACCTACGCCTTAGAGTAATTAAGACAAAATTTCCTGACTTCAAAACATTGAAAGACAATGACCGTGAAAGGATGATGGCGGAATGTGATGCAGTAATTGAGTCGGCTAGAGAAATAAACCCTAAGCATATTGCTTATATATGCTTAAAGGCTCAACACCCAAAATACAGTTTAGAATGTACGGAAACTAAAAAACTTGCTGAAGAATGTGAAGCTCTATTTGGAACTAGCAAAAAATCCAAAAAAAGAGAGCTTACAAGGCAAATAATGAACTGTTATTGGTATATAAAAAACAATAGAGAAGACGATAAAGAAGTCTTTAACAATGATTTATTGGAGCTCTTCAATAAAGATATAATCGAGGGCTATGAATATAAAAATAAATCAGTCTCCTATCATTTGCTGAAGGCATACTACTCCCTAACCGTAGACCGAAACCTGCAATCACACCAAAAGCACTTAGATAAAGCTACTAAATGTTCTGACGCTATTGCGAGATGTTCAACAATCATAAACCTACAGCTATTCGTACACAACGATATTGAAGGTGCGATGTCATTCGCAAAATCAATTAGAGAGGATTTGAAAGAAGACATTTACTATGACCTTCTCCACCAGATTGAACTGTTTAAAAAGGACTACAAAAAGTCACTAGAATATCTAGAGCTTGCCAAAGATAAGGGTTTAGAATACGGTGATTACGTAAATAACAAATCGTTTATTTACCTTAAGCAAGAAAGATATCAAGAAGTTATAAACTGGTGCGAAAAAAATAAAAATAATCGATTAGACTATTATTCCAGAAACGTTTGTATTGTTAATAGAGAAGCAGCTAAAAAGCTATCAAATCAAAAAATCGATGAGACTTCACTACGGAATATCATTGGTCAGAGACCGAGCAATAGAGAGAAGCTTGCATGTCAGATACTCCTAGGAGATAAGTTAGCTGCTGAACGCCTATTGGATAAAGTGTTGAGGACCGATTTCGCAGAATATTACGCTATCGGTTTTTGGCCACTAATGGATATGACTTTACTTGAAAAATACAACGACTACTTAAGTAAACCAAATGTTGTAAAAGCAGCGTAGCCTCACTTCAACTGTACTAATTTAGACTGTAGAAATAAATGGGCTCTTGTTAAGAGCCCATTCCCTATTCAAAGCAACCTAGCGATCAGCAGCTTACCTGATTACGCGTAACTCAGAATGTCCACAAACGTGTCAGCTCTCGATACTCACAATACGCAATAAACTCCAAACGATCACCATTCAGTTCCCTCCCCTTCTAGGGGAGGGTTAGGGTGGGGTATTTTCGCTTTCGCTGCTCTAAAAGGTACCAACATTTTCGCAAAGCTAGCGCGAAACACCTCCTCCCAGCCTCCCCCTAGAAGGGGGAGGGGCGAGTAACAGAGGCGTATATGACATCGATGAATAAATGGAATAGATTGTCGTCTTGCGTTTCGCTGTTTTGATGTTTTGAGCAGTGATACTGTTGGGTTTTGTCATTCAAGATGTTGATTAGAAATGGAACTTTCACTGGAAGTATTAGGCCTGCTGTTTTTAATTGCAGGGATTGCAGGATTCATTGATGCAATGGCTGGCGGCGGCGGTTTGCTGACCTTGCCTACTTTGCTTGCGGCTGGTGTTCCACCGACTCAAGCCTTAGCCACCAATAAGCTACAAAGTTCGTTTGGTAGCTTTTCGGCTACCCTCTATTTTGTACGTAAAGGCGTAGTGAGCCTGAAAGCGATGCGACTAGCAATTGC
>JBOFIW010000179.1:0-3420 GCA_051650365.1 Vibrio sp.
TGCTGTCGCACATATCAAAGCAGGCGATGCCTCTGTGGTGGTTGCAGCTGGGGTTGAAGTGATGTCGCAAATTCCATTTGCAACCCCTGCTAGTTTACGCGATGGGCAGAGAATGGGCTCATTTGAAGTCAAAGATCTACTTATCAATGATGGTTTGACTGATGTATTTAACCAGTATCACATGGGTGTTACAGCGGAAAATATTGCAAAACAGTTCGATATTTCTCGTCAAATTCAGGATGAATTTGCTCTTGCAAGCCAAATGAAAGCAACAACCGCGATTGAAGCTGGGCATTTCAAACAAGAAATAGTACCTATCGCGGTGAAAAAACGTCGTGAAACGATCATCTTCGATACAGATGAATATCCAAAACCGACGACTACATTAACGGTATTGCAAGGCCTACGTGCTGCTTTTGATCCACAAGGTTCTGTCACTGCAGGAAATGCTTCTGGCATTAATGATGGTGCAAGTGCTGTGGTTGTTGCCAGCGAAAGTGCAGTACAAAAACTTGGGTTAACACCACTTGCTGAGATCATCAGCTATGCACAGACGGGTTTAGATCCAAAAGTCATGGGCTTAGGACCTGTGAGTGCTGTAAGCCAGGCTCTGGAAAAAGCTGACCTGTCGATTGATAGTATCGATCTCTTTGAACTCAATGAGGCCTTTGCGGCACAAGCGCTTGGTGTCGTGTATGGGCTTGCTGAGCAACATTCTATTAAAGCAGAAGTAATATTGGAAAAAGCTAACGTTAATGGTGGTGCCATTGCGCTAGGACATCCTCTAGGTGCTTCTGGTAACCGAATTCTGGTTTCATTAGTTCATGAATTACAGCGCCGCCATCAACAATATGGTGTTGCTTCTCTTTGCGTCGGTGGTGGTATGGGTACCGCGATCGTCATCAAAACTGTTTAATGTAAAAAATCATTCACTAGGAGATAACGTATGTACACGGAATTTTTTAAAACATTCAGCGACCAAACCGAAAAGAACTTTGAACCGTACATCAAGTTCAATAAGTTGGTGACTAAGAATGTTGAAGTGTTAACAGAATTGCAACTTAATGCAATCCGTACTTACAGCGAATTAGGTCTGGCGCAAATGAAAGCGGCCAGTGAAATTAAAGATGTAACGTCGCTAACGACATTCAATTCTCAACAGTTTGGCGTGTTAAACAAACTTTCTCAGCAAATGATGGATGACAGCAAGAAATTGCAAAATATCGCTAAAGAGTTTAAGGATGATGTTGAAAAACTTGCTTCTGAAAACCTTAAGACAGTGACTCCTGCGTAACACTGTATTTCGCGCCGCCTAAGGGCGGCGCTTTTTTCTGTTTTAAGGAGTAAGTGTATGTTTCAACATGCCTTTACGGACTACCTTGTCCAACTGCAACAAGTGAATCAACGTTGGTGGAAAGAGGTTGAACAGAGCAAAGCAGCTGTGAATTCCCCATTAAACAAAGCGATGCAAGAAGTGAATCTGGAAGATTCACTAAAGTTTTTTGAGCAAGCCGCTAGTCAACCTGCTGCCTTGTTAAAATTGCAAACTCAGTGGTGGGAGCAGCAACTACAAATTTGGCAAAAGATCGTTCTTGAGTCCAAGGTTCAATCGATCATGGAAGCGGAAAAAGGCGATAAGCGTTTTAACCATGAAGCGTGGCAACAAGATCCCTTTTTTAATTTCATCAAACAATCTTATTTGCTGTTCAGCAAGAGCTATTTAGACACCATCATGGCTATTGAAGGCCTTGATGAAAAAGCTAAAGAGCGGATCCTATTTTTCTCACGTCAGATGATCAATGCACTTTCACCGAGCAATTTTATTGCGACAAATCCGGAGTTATTGCGTCTGACTTTAGAAAAGAATGGTGAGAATCTGATTGCTGGTCTTGAGCAATTAAAAGAGGATGTAGCTTCAAGTGCTGACATTCTCAAAATTCGCATGACCAACAATAACGCCTTCCGTCTAGGGGAAGATGTGGCGAATACGTCCGGCGAAGTGGTGTTTAAAAATGATCTGTTTGAGCTTATTCAGTACAAACCGTTGACGGAACAGGTTGCAGTAACTCCGCTTCTGATCGTCCCTCCTTTCATCAACAAATATTACATTCTCGATTTGCGTGAGAAAAATTCCATGGTGCGCTGGCTGTTAGAGCAAGGGCATAGCGTATTTATGATCTCATGGCGCAATCCAGGAGCTGAACAAGCACAAGTTAGTTTTGAAGATTATGTGCTTGAAGGTGTAGTGAAAGCGGTGAATGCCATTGAATCGATCACGGGACAAGAGCAGATCAACGCGGCAGGCTATTGCATTGGTGGCACAGTTTTAGCGACAACTATTGCTTACTATGCTGCTAAGCGAATGAAAAAACGCATTAAAACGGCGAGTTTCTTTACCACCTTGCTTGATTTCTCTCAGCCGGGAGAAGTGGGTGCCTACATTAATGACACTATCATTCGTGCTATTGAGGCACAAAACAATGCTAAAGGGTACATGGATGGGCGCTCACTCAGCGTGACATTCAGCCTACTGCGTGAGAATAGTCTGTACTGGAATTACTACGTGGACAACTACCTGAAAGGGCAGAGTCCGGTTGATTTTGATCTCCTGTACTGGAATAGCGACAGCACTAACGTGGCGGGTGTTTGCCATAACTTCTTGCTGCGTGAACTCTATCTTGAGAACAAACTTGTTCAGGAAAAGGGAGTAAAAGTCGGTGGGGTATGGATTGATTTAGATAAAATCAAAGTCCCGAGTTATTTTATTTCGACGAAGGAAGACCACATCGCACTTTGGCAAGGAACTTACCGTGGTGCATTGCGCACAGGTGGTAACAAAACCTTTGTGCTGGGTGAGTCTGGCCATATTGCAGGAATTGTCAATCATCCTGAAAAGCGTAAATATGGCTACTGGGTTAATGATAGTTTGGATGACTCTGCACAAGAATGGTTGGATACAGCTCAGCACCGGGAAGGATCTTGGTGGATACATTGGAACGAATGGTTAAACGGTTTTGCGGAAGAGACTAAAGTGGAACCTTATCCATTAGGTAATGCTGAGTATCCGGTGTTGTACAGTGCACCGGGTGAGTATGTAAAACAAGTATTACCCATCCAAGAAGCCTAAAAATAACGCCACCTTAGGGTGGCGTTATTTCTGCTGTAACTTGAGATTTAAATGTTGAGATAGACGTTTTACTGAAGGTGTTATTACTATTCAGCATTGGGCAGTAAAAATAAGCCGCGAGGGTTAAAGACCAAATAAGCGTGCTGAGTTAACGCATGATTAAATTGTGCGGAATTGAGCTGTAACAGCAGTTCTTGATCGTGCCATTTTACGGTCACTTCATACATTGAACCCATATACGCTGATTTGAGAATCTGGCAGGCTTGGCTCTCGCTGCCTTGCGTGTGGAGGGT
>JBOFIW010000180.1:0-7062 GCA_051650365.1 Vibrio sp.
AACCAATCGTCATGTCCAGAAGGCACCACCGTTTGTGGTTGGGGCGCGGAAGGTACCGACAACATCTGGCATGATGTGGATGCCAACGGTAACGAAATCAAAGCCGGTGTTGTTCCAATGTGGCATGCGATGAACCTGATGCACGCTGAAACATTGGGTATTGACGGTATGCCAAGCTATGGCCCAGCGTGGGGCATGGATCCAAACAACCCGAAACACCTGATTGAAGGTAAATACGAGCGTGTGTGGAGCCAAGAGCTGCAAACTGCATGGCTGTGGAACGACACCAAAAAAGTATTCCTGAGCATTGAAGATAAAGACTCACTGAAGCCAAAACTGGACTACATCGTCGATAACGGTTTAGGCGGCATGATGATTTGGGAAATGGCGGGTGACTACTCGTATGATGCGGTGAAACGCGAATACGTGATCGGTTCTGACATGACTTCTTATGCTCATGAAGTGTTTGCTGCGGCGGAGCCGATGGATATTCGTCATAACGATCTGCCACAACCAGACTCGGTGATTGACGTTACGGTTTCGACTACTGACTGGCCAGAAGGCGATAGCAACTACCCAATCAACCCAACTTTAGTGTTCACCAACCACTCTGAGGTGGCGATTCCGGGCGGTTCAACCATTGAATTCCTGATGCCAACCTCAACCGGTGATATCGTCAAAGATTGGAGCGGTGCAGGCCTGAAAGTGATTGAAAGCGGTCATACTGGCAGCAACTTCTCGGTGAATGGTGAGAAGAAACTGTTCCACAAAGTGGCAGTAACACTGCGCTCAACCGAATCAATCCCTGCGGGCGGTGAATACAGCGTCGATATGGTGTACTACACCCCAGTATCTGGCGTGGCTAACGGTGTGCGTTTTATCGTGGGTAACGAAACGGTCGGCTTGAAGAAAGACTTCCCAACATTGCCAGCGTTTGAAGGTGCAACCGATGGCGGCAATGGTAACGAAGGTGGTGCGGGCCAATCTTGTGCCGATGCTGGCATCAACCCGAATGGCTTGAAAGTGTACCCAGAGTTTCCACGTGGTGACCATGCGGCAGGCGGTGACCAACTGATCCACAATGGTTCTGTATGGCAAGCGAATTGGTGGACGAACAGTACGCCATCCAGTGCCGATGCATCATGGAAAGCAGTGTGCAAAATCTAAGATAAGTGCACCAAATGATGTGAAAGCCCAACCATTGTGTTGGGCTTTTTGTTTTTGGGCACTTTATTGTATTAACAATTCAGGGGTATTTATGCTCTTTGAACCGTTAACGTAAAGAGCGATAACGGTAATTCATTTATTGAATTGCTTTATAGCCGTTCGTCCCCTGATAGATAAGATTTTTATCAGCTGTGTTTTTATATATAAGTTTATTAACATTGATTTTGTTTATATGTTGTTTGTGTTCTTTTAGCAATTATGTGTTTGGTAGATTTGGTCTGAATTTCTTTAGTTGAAACCATCTTCAAATTGTAATTTAATATTTCCGCTATTAAATATTTGTAAATGTAAGCAAATTGGAACTTTTCAGTTTTCTGGGTGATGGCTTTATCATAAATATATTCTTTTTCTATTTGTTATTGAAAGGTGATATTAATGGTTTTTTTTAACTTTTTGATATTTAAATATAAAGGATGTTTAAATTGATAAGCAGAACTTGCTGATTTTATATGTATTTGTGGCCAATTTATTATGTATATCATTTATTAGAAAATAAAAATAACATTTGGTTTGTTTATGATTAGAATTTTAAATATATTTCTATTTTTGTTGTTATCGGGTTGTGGAGGAGATGAAGCTTCTAGCTCTGATATAACCAACCGTGCGCCAACAATCAATACCTTAGCCATGATTACAGCGATGGAAGGTAAATTAACTACCGTACAAGTATTTGCATCCGATCAAGATAATGATGATTTAGTATATTCTCTCCTGAATCATCCTAGTTGGGTGTCGATAAAAGGTAACATGATATTCATTCGGCCCTCTTCTGAACATGTTGGTAGCTATACATTTAAAGTGCAAGTTTCGGATGGTTTTTTATCTGATGAAACCAATGTTAACTTGGTTGTGAGTCAGTCAATGATTCCTGTGGATCCGGATTTAGTTAATCATGCACCTACAATAAATGCTTTGCCAGCCATAAATGCAGCAGTAGGACGTTTGACAATTAAACAGGTGATTGCATCCGATCAAGATAATGATACGTTAACCTATGATCTGGTGAATAATCCGAATTGGATATCAATGGAGAATAACCTTATCTCTATTCAGCCATCTTCAGAACATGTTGGTGATCATAGTTTTAAAGTGAAAGTTTCAGATGGTCATTTATCCGCAGAAACCGATATGATGGTGAAGGTACAACCTCTCGCTATGCTCATACCCAGTAATATACCAGAAGCGGATATTGCTATTCGTTACCATGATGGAATGTCATATACATTGACATGGAACAACACTGAAAATACGGATTTCGTAAAGGTCACTATGTTAGAAACTGGTATATCTAGCCAGCATGATAATACAATGACTGAACATCTTCCGGAAAATCGGGGGCAATTGTCACTTATTTCTTGTAATGAGTATGGCTGTTCTAGTGGTACAGAAAAAACAGTTCGAGGTAGAAATGAAAAAGTGGCACTGAACTTTAATGTAGGAGCATTGGAGCATGCCCAGAAAGCTATATTCAGTTTCCGCATTGAAGACATTATTAGTGGTGCAATGCCAAGAATTGTTAATACTGAACTCGTTTCTGGAGACACTCTTCTCGATGATGAAATTATGTTTTTTAGTGGTGATAAGGTTAGTTTCAGCTTTATTAACACGAGCAATAATCAGCTTTGTGAGATGAAAGATAATATTCAAGATATGATACTGATTGATGGGCGTAACAGCGTTGAAGCCACTTGTTTGACGGAAATTACCTATCAATCACTACCACTTGATAAATCTTATGACATCTCATCTGGTTTGGTTAATATATCCCAACCTATACTTTTAAATGCAAGATCAGAGATTATTCATTCACCATTGATTCATTTTTCCTCTTCAGACCCCTCGATTGTTTCCATTGATGGAGATTCTTTACAGCTTAATAAGGCTGGTCAAGTTAACGTTATAATTACACCAGCTACGGATTATTACAAAGGAGAGGTAAAGAGTTTCTCTGTTAATGTCAACCAAACCCCTAAAGATGTCAGAATTGAAACCTGTCAATCTAATGCATGCCTAGATATTACAACACCATATGCAATAGCTTCGGAAGGGAGGAAGTTATTACTACGTATGTATGGCATAAAAGGGAACTATAGGTTTGATATTGGTGATAAATTTTCACATGATGTAATCTGTAATAGCCAAATAAACTTTGAACAACCAAGTTATGTAAAAAATGCCACTTGTAATATAGATATACCAGCTGAACAAGTGTTACAAAATTCGATTTGGACGTTGAAAAATTCAGATACAGAAGAAGTGGTTTATAGAGGTTCATTAAATATCGAACCAAAAAGAAAGCTTATTATCACGTTAGTGCCGATAAAATATCAATCTGGTGGAGTTTGGCATATTGGTGATTATAAAATGAATAGCTCAGACAGCGATGACGTTGCTCTTGCTAACTTGAAAAAATTATTACTTGATAAGTTTCCTCTTAGTGATATCGAGTTGAGAGTTAGGGAGCCATTTGAGGTTGAGTTTGAAAATTCAGGTACAGGAAATGTGCTAAATGCTATTGCTGCACTGCGAGCAAAAGAGTTAGGCCTAACTAGCTCAATGACAGTGACAAATCATACTTATTATGCACTTATCCCTATGGAAGGATTTAGCTCAGGAACGCATGGCAGAGCATTTCTTTCAGGATCTGCAGCCGTTGGAATTGATGGAAAAACAGGAAGTCATTACTCAGAAGAGCCTAATTGCCAAGCGGCATTGGGTTATTGTCTCCCTTATTTTTATCACACTATTGTGCATGAACTAGGCCACACTTTATCTTTAAGTCACGCGCCTTGTGGCATCGGCGAAAATAATTATGAGGAACGTAGATGGCAGAATGTAGAATACGCATGGTGGCCAGGCGCTAAACAAGGTAAGGTCAATAATAATCCATTTTATAATCAGTTCTATGATGATGTATTGCGTTCACCATATCATAAAGAAACCGATAAGACTTATTGGGATGCAATGGGGTATTGTAATGGTAGTTATTTTGCTGAAAATAGTGTTTATTGGATGGTAGAACATTTAAGGAAGTATGGAATGTTCGATGTAAATGAAAAAACAGGAAAAAATGAATTATCACTAGATGAATACAAATTTAAAAGACTTATTTTTTCTTTGTCAGAAAATGGGGGGATATCATTTTATCCACCAGAACTGATAGTTGAACAATTTACAAAATCGGATTCTGATATTTTCATTCGTGCTATTTCTGATGATGGTCAAGAGGTTTATTTAGAAGCAAGTAATATTACAATGTCAGAGCATGATGAGATTGAAAATTATTACTCGGTGGATTTGCCGATAGATTTTATGATCAACAAAATCATGTTATTGAATTCCTCAAATACGATTTTATTTGAAGAAACACCTCAGCATCATAATGTCGTAGGAGATGTCAGTATAGAGAATGATAGGATTGTTTGGTTAGGCCGTAATAATGCTTCGCTGAGAGTTGATATTATAGCAAGCTCTCCTACGATGGAAAAATATGTTGTTGCTTTAAATTCTAAAAGAACACAGTTCTCAACAGTAGCGGGTTTCCTTCAATATGAAGTTATTTTTAAAGATTTGTTTAATATATATCATCACAAAGTTCTGACGATGTCTGAAGGCAATCAGTAAAGTCATTTATTGCTAGTTGCATATATTTATAATGTGAAAGCCCAACCATTGTGTTGGGCTTTTTTGATGAGAGAGGGCTTAGAGTGGTTTAACGTGCTAAGACGGGGTAAGTAAAAAACAGCAAGTGGGCAAAATTAAATAAGAAATGCACGCCAACACTAGCCCAAAGACGCCCAGTGAAATAAAACACCAAGCCATAACCAAGCCCAGCGAGCGCAGCGAAGATCATCAGTAACGGACCACCTGCCACATGAGCCATGCCAAATAGGGCACTCGCTATCAGTAGTCCTGCAATGGTGCCAAATTTTTGTTGGGTTTTTTGCTGAATTAAGCCACGAAATAGAGCTTCTTCCGCCACACAAGTAAACAGCAAATTATTGAGCGCAAAAATCCACCACCATTTAGGCAGTGACCATTCAAACGCCAGAGCACCTAACCAAGTAGCAATAGGGAGCAGAGCAAACAGTGGTATTAGAGTGGCGAGTGTTGCTTTCCATTTAGGCGTCTGTTGGTTACCGAGTAACGACGGGTAAGCGAGCAAAAGAGCAAAAAATACTAATGGCTTATCCAGATTCAGATAAAGGCTAAAAGGTGCGCTATTCGGACTAGCAATCACTTTATCCAGTACTTGTAAGTTGGAGAAGCCGGGAAGCCAATGAATGAAGAGAGCCAAACACCAGAGCAGCAAGGCAGCCCAAGCAGAGGTGCGCCAGTGTGATTTCCCGTTAGCAGCAAAATAAGCCAGAACAAAGCCAAGGCCAGCACTTACACTACCGATCAATGACAAATGACCCGCCCAGAAAGCACCGAGCAGAGTGAGGACCAATAATCCCCAAGTGATGTGGCGATAACGAGTAAATCCAGCAATGACAGCAAGAGCAAAGGGTAGCCAGAGTAACGCGGAAGCAGAAAGTAACATATTGATATCCTATTTATCTCCCTATTGCTTCAAGAGCTTAGGGTATTAAGCTGGGATAATGACGTGCCAATCACCAACCGACAAGTTTCTCAACCCGATTAACTCACTGGTAAAACCTGTGGTGAGGACCGAAGAAAGAGTGATGTTAAGACCATAACAATGGCTTGCTTGTTGCTTAAAAACTCAAAAATACATTATTTTTGTTTAAATTGAGTGTTTGAGTTGCATCTTGGGAAATGAAAAAAGATAGATTGCTCAAGTCAACTGAACGAGGAAAATCTCAATGAAAGCACGCCATCTTTTACCTGTACTCGCTGCAGCAGTAGTCAGTTTACCTGCTCTTAGCAACCCTGTGATGAGCATCAATAGCCAAGACATTCAAGAAGGTTCACGTATGGCGAACCAATTTGTCTTTAATGGTTTTGGTTGTAGCGGTGATAATTTGTCACCACAGCTGAGCTGGAACAATGCCCCGAAAGGCACAAAGAGCTTTGCGATTACGGCTTATGATCCTGATGCACCCACCGGTAGTGGTTGGTGGCACTGGGTGGCCGTGGATATCGCGGCGGATCAACACGCCGTGGCTCGTGGCGCAGCCAAGCAACTCAAAGGTGTTCGTGAGCTGAACAACGATTACGGCTTTAGTGGTTTTGGTGGTGCTTGCCCTCCGCAAGGCCACGGTATGCACCGCTATCAATTTACCGTATGGGCATTACCTTTCGAAAAAATGGAGCTTCCACAAGGGGCTTCGAATGCACTGGTTGGATTTATGCTGCGTGCCAATGCGCTTGAGCAGGCTACATTAACCGCCACCTATGTAAATGAGTAATAAGGAAGATAAATGAGCAAAGTGATCGTGCAGACTGGGCAGTTTAAAGGTCTGCGTAAACAACCTCTGCACAATGTTCTGATTTATGCCCCCACCATTATTTGGGTAACCCATGGGCATAAACAGCTCTGGTGGCACGATACTACGCTCAATTTTCATGCAACTGATTGGCTGCTATTGCCAGCCAATCAGTACCTCACGTTTGTTAATGTACCGCAGCAGGCGCAGTTTTATTCACGGACCTTGACTCTGCATGAAACACCACCTGCGGAGTGGATCGCACAATCAAGCCAATCTGATGTTAATCAAGAACCTAGAGTGAGGGTGGACGCTGCTCTAGCTTACTGTTTTGAGCTTCTCTATGAGATGAATCAAAAACCGCTTAGTGAAGATACGCAACGGCAGTTTGTGTTGGGCTTTTATGCCCAACTGCGTGATGCGAAAGCGCTGCATCTGCTTTTTC
>JBOFIW010000181.1:0-3710 GCA_051650365.1 Vibrio sp.
AGGTCAAGTTGCGCTTTTTTCTCATGAGTGTTGATAATCCAACTCAGAATCATGGGTAAACCCCGCTTTGCTGCCCATTCAGTGGTTGAAGCAGATTCAGCGACCACATAAACAGGAGCACCACTACGATGATAGGGGGCGGGTTGGACTTTCACTTCAGGGAAATGGATATGTTCGTTGGAAGCGGAGACTGTGCCTTGTGTCATGCCTGTCGTGATTAAGTCGTACCAGCAATCCATTAATGCACGACTATTGTTCATGTCAGTGCCAAACACTCGAAAATCTTTGTCGTAGAGCCCACGGCAAATGCCAAAACGAAAACGTCCTTTCGACAATTGATCGAGCAAATTCACATCTTCAAGCTGTCGAATGGGGTGAGCGGTTGGCAGTACGATCGCCGCAGTACCGACATGAAGATGTTTTGTGGCTCCCAAGAGGTTCGCGGCGGCAACATAAGGATTACCGAGTAAACCAAACTCAGTGAAATGATGTTCTAGCAACCAAACCGCTTCGAAACCGCATGATTCTGAAGCTCGTCCAAGATTAACTAAACGTTGCATCACTTCTGTTTGTGATAACTCAGGTGGTTGGTAGGTGAGTAAGAAATTTCCAAATTTCATAATATGTCCTTTATTAAGGTAGGTAAGGTATGAGTAGGCTTATGCCTGCATCATCGTTTCTGTTTCAATTTGGTTTTTCATTCGACGCTCGTTGACGGTTGCGACAGTCAATTGCTCAAATGTGGGTTCCACAAAAGGGATATTGATATCGAAACTATTTGAATCGAGAGCGATTGCTGCTTTAGTCACGGATTGGTAGAAGTTACGGAGTACCACCAAGTTCTCTCCGAGATCATGGGAGCTTCCAAGTAGGGAATACAGCTTGCTTTGACCACTAGGAATATGGGAAAGCATCTCAATAACTTCGTCTTGCTTGACCCAATCATCTCCATTGGCGGTAAACGCAATGAAAGGGATCGAGAGATGGCGACTTTGTTCTACCGTGGATGAAAAACTATCCCAGTGATTCGCAAAACAATCACGAACAAAGACTTCCGCACCTAATTTATGCCCTTCAAAATCCAGATCGTTTGGCAAAGCATGAATAGGGAGGCTGAGGTAATCAAAACCAAGGGCTTTTTCTAAGGTATCGCGCAGATTCACCACCCCAACCGCGGTGATTAAGAAGGATAGGTCGAGTTCATTCACGCTAGCGTAAGCAATTCGGGCAGATAAACTTGCTGCAATCAACCCAATGTCTGTTACTCCGCGGTCATGAAGCCAAGCCATCACGATTTCCAGACTCTGCTTACCAATACTCATCGTGTATTGATCAATCGTGCCGGTGCTTAATCCAACATGATGAAGTGAATCATAGCGATAGACATGAAACCCATTGGCGGACAAATAGCGCGCAAGACCTGCGAAATGATCCATCCGACGAGCAAAACCAGACGCGATTAAAATACTATTCCGCCGCGTTGGCATTGGATTAAATTTAAGTGTTGGAGGGGTTTCCCAAACATGAATTTGCTGATTTCCAGATAAAGAAATCACATGATCAATGGTACAGGGGTCATCCACTTCCCAATGCGATGGGTGAGACATTCATTTCTCCTTTATGACGTTGTTATGGGTAACTAAGGTACAAACACTAAGAATTTGTCTTCTTCCAGATAGCGTGTTTGTTCAATATCGACGGCGACATCTTTGGTTGTGAAATGGCTAGGGCGTTCGTGGGAAATAAAACGCACTAAGCGCTGCAATGGGCGCATGGCATCATGCGCACCACCGACACGAAAAATATTATTCATCCCCGATTCGACGATACGCTCAGCGCCGTGAGCAGCGAGTTGATCGCGATATTGAAATGAACAGGACCAAGGAAAGAGGGAAACCGTTTGAGTTTGTCCTTTAATCACAAAAGGCAACACTTCCTCAAATGAAGCCATTTGATGCAGATAAATACAGCGACCTAATGGATGATTAAGCTCTGCACCGGCTGGAGATTCAATCATCATCCAATCTTGTTGGTTGCCCATTTCGGCGGTAAACCCTGCAAATTGGCATTCACGCAGTGTTAAGGAAAAGTCAGCTTGTTCATCAATACTGGATTGTGACTTTGGCAAAATCCGAGCATAGCGCTGTAACTGCTCTCTTAATGCTTGCTTAAATTCAGGAAAATGAGAGCCGATATAAAAAAGATTTTGCGTAGAAAAGCAGGCTTGTTGGTCATAAAAACAGATGTCGTGAGCGGCTCCTTCGGCCGCTTCGATCAAATTCTCAGGGTCATTGATGATGGTGAGGCTTTTTTTCGGGCCAAACTTAATGAGTTCAGCATGCGAAGGTGTGTGCTCTACTGCCCAACGTATCGCTTCTGAACCGCCCCAAGCGATGACCACATCCATCTTTTGCATTAAGCGTTGGGCTACTTGGGTGCATTGTGTGTGAGGCCAATAAATAACGGAAATGGATTGAGTAATGGGATGATTTGGGTCGACATCAATAAAACTCATCGCTAATGCATGAGGGGTGAATGGATCATTCGACGACATTTTTACGATTATCTGATTCTTGGTCAGAATGGCACGCAAAATAGAGGTAACGCCTGAAAGAGGCACATTACCCGCTAATAAATGCAGTGAACGACCTTTAGGCAGTGCTTTAACATAGCATTCATCTTGTGCTACCCATTCATCCAATATATGACGTGAACCTAATTCAGTTTGTACAATGTCATACAACGCACTTTTAGAGCAAAGAATCATGGCGATCCAATTGGCTTCTAATTTGGCCATTTCCTCGGAATAACCCAAATAATTTTTTAAATCACGGATATAGCCACGTCTTCTTGTATATTCTTCATTTTTCCAACGCTGACCGACGGTATAAAGAAAATTGACAATATTATTGAGGGATAATTTGTGATGGTACTTATGGCAGAGCATTTCATCAGCAATTTTATCCGTAATAGTACTCAGGTTTATTACTTTGCTTTTTAGGTTGATCTTAGATAATGAATCCAGATCTGATGTGGTGTTTTTTAAGCAAGGTGAAACCTTGCCATTAATAATAAATGGGATATATTTATGCATTTTTAACTCATGTTTTATAAAGAGGTTTATGAAGCCTATGGTTGTTGATAAGTGCATGGAGTGATGGTGTTGGTATCACTTCCAATGCATAAAATTAGATTTGTTGACTCTGGCGTTTTATAACCCTCAAAGTTAATCGTATAGTTTGGAATCGGATTTTCACCCAAAGCCAAGTAATCAGGAAATACAACACCATTACCAATGAACTCTTCAATATCGACTGGAGTTTTACCTACGACACCTCTTTTTATATTAACTTTTGTTATATGTTGAAAGTCGTTGTAGCCTGAAATGACTGCAATAGTGTAGGGATTTGAGCCAATGTAAACAGTAATGAAGGCATAGGTCCAAGGCGTGTCCGAAATTGAAAATATGGATGTATCATAAACATGCTGAAAAGGCAGTCGATAGGTTTGTTGATTACTCCAATAATCAATTATTTCAACTAGTTCTGGTGCGTTTCTATTTTTTATTTGAAAGTTGATAACTCCTCGTTCACCAGGAATGACGGAGGCTAAGGAAAGATCAATAGCATAACAATCAATGGATAATAAAATTAGTGAAAATATGGAGATTTTTAATAGTGCCATCCTGAGCCCTTTATATTGTCATGGGG
>JBOFIW010000182.1:0-7485 GCA_051650365.1 Vibrio sp.
ATTTTCTGGCCATCTTTATACACGCTCAGACGGTCGAAATTGTCGGCCATAAAGTTGATGTACTCTTCGGTAAGCAGTGCCGTACCTGTAAATCCACCCATGCCATCTTGTGAATCAGGCAGCAGGTGGCCATGCCAAGCGCCCATATCAAAGAATGGGTTAAAGCGTTGGTGGTCATCAAAATCGTAATCACGCATGTACTCTGGCGAGCCAGTGCGATCGATCACATTTTTAAATTGAAAAGCCTGTGGTTGGTTTTGGGTCGTTGATTGCGTTGCGCAGCCCGCTAGGGTAAGGGCGCTGGCAATCGCGATTGCCATTAATGATTTTTGTGGTTTCATGATCAATTCTCCCTTGATTACCAGTAGAAGTACTGCATAACAAACAGTTGGTTGTCGGAATCGGATGTGTCATTGCTGAGATAAAATTTGCTGTCAAATGCGGTAGCGTATTTACCTTGACCATATTCCCACCAAACGCCAGCGTTGATGTAAGACGTCGTTTCATCTGCTTGGTTGTGATAAGTACGTTCAGCAAAGTTGTATGCGGCAGAGAGGTAAACCCCTTGCATCGCTTCATACCATGCACTGGTTTGTAGGCCGGTTTCACGACCATCGTTATAGGAAGAATCATCCCCAGTATGATGCCAAGTACGAGCGGCGACGTTTTGGTATTGAATGCCGAGCAGGTAAAGCTCGCCCTTGTCTTTGGTGACTTCCGCACCCGCCATCAGCGTAACGGCATCGGCTAAATCGTATTGTAGATAGCCATTCACCATGGCCGCGTGAGTGTATTTATCAGCGTAACGGTCATATTTACCGAAGTGTACTAGCGCATCATCTTCATCAAATTTCCCCTCTGGCGCAGCACTGATACTGTAGCGCAGTGAACCTTCAAGGTTTTGCACTTTCACCGCAAGATTCATATCTCTTGAGTTAGGAATGACATAACCGTACTCCACCGTGGCATCTCCCCACCACTGAACATCATCTAAAGAGGAATCCATGCGGCCGAAGATAAATTGTGTGCCTTGATCGGTTTTGTAGCCGGCATAAAAGCGGTTGATACCACCTTCAAAGCCACCCCAACCATGGCCGGTAGCCCAAGGGTTACCAACACTATCTGCTTGTACAGTCCAACCTTCACCGTAGATGAGACCAAACCAGTTTCCGTAGTTCAGTTCTAAGCCGCTTTCAATATAAGTACCATCGCTGTAGCGGCCTTTATCATTGCCCTCTAGGGCTGTGTGCCCACCAATGCCCAATTCACCATAGAAGTTAAGTTTCAAATCGGTTTGTGGTGGTTGATTATCGGAGTGGGGGGAGTGTTCGAGGTCATTCTGGCCCAACACAGGTAAAGCAGCAAAAAGGCACACCGAAAGCGTGGTGGCTTTAGTAAAAAGTGTCTTCATTTTAACTTCTCGATTTTATGATTAAGGAATTGGAGGCACTTTGAAAGTATTAGGGGTAAGTAAGGCGATACTCTCATTGTACGCTCCAATTAGTGTTGAATTCTAAAGCTATAAATGAAGTGGTGTTAATTGGGTTTGTGAGAGAGTGTGATCTATATTTAGTAAAATTTTACTTTTATTTTAGTGCTATTGGTAAGGTAGATAAATGGGCTTGTAAGTAGAGATATGTAAGTGAGTTCAGTTCAATAAGGCGCGGATATGGTTAGTTAGAAATGATCAGGATAGGGTGATTCATGAAAGGTAATGCGCCACAAAGAGAGTGGCGCATGGGTTAAGCATTAGTGTTGAGGGATGGAGCGTGGTTTTGCGGTAGAAGCCTCGGTGATTTGATTTTTCTTCTCGAAGCGAGAGATCCACCACCAAGCAAGGCCAGAGAAAACCGCTGTCATAAATACGTTGATAAAGAAGGCTTCAACCAAGTCGACCCCTGTAGGGAAGGCTGACGCCGACATGCTGACCACAAAAATGGCAATCAAAACAGAAACCACTGACATACCGAATTTGCGTGAGCCCATGCGGAAGTCGCGCGGCGTATCATCGTGTTTTAGACGAAATACAAAGTAAGCCACCATGATAAAGATAGGGGGGAGCATTGCCGTACCCGCGGTGAGGTTGATCGCTTTGTTCATCATGTCTTGCACGGATTCTGAACCAAAACCGTTTACAACTAACATTAGAAAGACAAAAGCAAATTGCCACCAAGCTGCACGCACAGGCACACCATGTTCATTCAGCTCCGTCGTTTTCTCGCCATACACGCCTTTTGGAATCTCTGAGAAGTGAATTTTCACTGGTGCTGCCGTCCACATCATCATAGAACCAAACATCGCGATGAAGAGGATGATGCCAACAAAGCGGCCAACCAAGGTTTGCGAAATATCGAAGTAGTTGGCCATCCCCGTGAAAATTTCCACCATGCCGCCAGCATAGGTGAGGTCTTCACGCGCCACAAACACGTTCACAAGCAGAGAACCGATGGCATACATCGCACCAATCACAATACCCGCAATAATGATCACTTTGATGAAAGACTTATGGCCGCCTTTAACATCGTTAAGGTAAGCCGCGGCCGTTTCTGCACCGCCTGCAGCTTGGAAAATCCAGCACATAATGCCGAGCGTTGCCCAGTTAATGGTCGGGGTCATCGCTTGCAGAGTGATGGGTTCAACGGGAGTATGGTCACCACTCAATGCCATTAACGCACCAAGAACATAGATAGCGAAAAGTGCAAATACGCCGTAAGCCACGATTTCAGAAATTTTACCTAGCCATGATGCGCCTTTGGTTGAAATGTGGGTGGCAAAAGCAAACAGCACAATGGAGATGATCGAGGTAATCATCGGTGAGAAGCTGTACTCGTAGCCCAACATGGCGTAAGACGCGTAGGCAATAACGTTAGGTAGCAGTGAAACGAACCAAAACAGGTTCACAAACCAGTACAGGAATGATCCGAGATAGGCCGCTTTACTGCCCAACGGTTTTTTTAGCCAATCATACATCCCCGATTCGGAGTTTTTATTGGCAGAAACAAACTCTGCAATGATGAAAACAAAGGGAATAAAGTAGATAGCTGTAGCCAGTAAGAAAATCGGTGCTGAACTCAGCCCCAGTTCAATGTTGTTATTGACAATATTGCGCACGTTAAAAACCGCTGCAAATGTCATAGACAGCAAGGCAAATTTGCCGATCGTGCCGCGTACAGATTCAGACATGGTAATCCTCCGGTGAATCACGTCAGTGTCCCACTTTGGTGTGGGAGAGAGTGGGGCAGGTGCATTGCCTGCCCCCGTTTCGTTATTTATTCAGCATGTAGCCATCTTCAATGGTGATTTTCAGCACCACTTTGCGAACGGGCTGCTCGCCATGAAAACGGTAGGCGTGTTGGGTATCAAACAGCGCGATTTGGCCTGCTTTTACTTCAACTTGCTGACCATGCCCTTGAAAATATTCTCTATCGGTTTCGTCACGATAAGCCTGAGTCACGGTGAGTTCCTGCTTAGGGGCGAACTCTATCGTTTCACTGCCAGCAAGGTAGTAATGCACATCAAAGTAACGGCGATTTCCGACAAATAGATCCGAGTGTGCGGTGATACCTTCTTCCACCATGTACACCAGTGAATCAACGATGGAGTGCATTACGCCGGGTTGAATGTTGTCTATGTTATGGATGGCTTCGATGCAGCGATTCCATTTTTTGCCACCACGATAAGCCGCGACGAATTGTTGTAAGTTGTCTAATACGATCATGATTACGCCTCGTTGCTGACAGATTGAGTGTGGTTTGGGGTGAAAAATGCGTTATCAAAGTCGTGTTTCACCATGCTTGAGGCGCTGCAATCCCCGGCTTGAAGTGGGAGTAATGTGAGCCCGTAGTGGAATTTATCCATATACACTCGATAGGAGTCGAGCACTTCACTGCCCCAAGAGTTCGAGCCTAAACCCATCACTTGATGATCTAAGTTGAGGGTGATGTAACCGCTTTTCTCCAGCTCGTTGGTGTGCTGAGCTTCATGCAGATTTTGGTTGGTGTAGAACCAAGCGCTGAAGTTGATTTCTTGCTGTGGTTTGACCAACAGACCTGTACCATGACGATTGGTTAAGGCTGCCCAACGCACGTTTTGGCGGTTGCCATTGTTTTGTGGGAAGGGATAGTTCACAAACATATCCGCCACTGTGCTGCGATAAACATCAATCATGCTGGCTTGGCAGCTGTCTTGATAGTTTTCTTCTGGCCCACAACCGTAGTAATTCACCTGATCAAACTGACCATTGATACCCAGATCCAAACCGATAGCAGGGATAACATGCGGGTAGTCACCGTAGCGTTCACCGCTTAATTCCACATTCAACTGACCTTGTGAATTAATCTGGTAGCGATAGGTACAGCGCATCCCAAAATCAAACACCGGTGGCGCAATGATGCTGGTGGTCGTGACCAACACCGCATCGTTTTTCACTTCCACGCTTAGGGTGCGGAAATGTTCTTGCATGATCTGCAAATGAGCCGGATGCCAGTAGCCTTGATACTCCTGTTTATGGTTATCAATCATTGGTTTAAAGAAGCTCAGCTTCGGCTCAGATTGGATCAGCTCTTCGCCATTAACGCGCCATGAAGTTAGCTTGCCGTTCACTTTCGAGAAGATCATCGTGAAGTTGTGACCTTCAATCACATGCTCTAAACGATTTTCATTGACCACCAAAGGTTGCGCATTGTGATTCACAAACGGAGTGTAATGCGCAGTATTGGCTTTCAAGGCAAACTGGTACACCGCAACGGGGTGATTGGCTTCACTGTAGAGAGTGCGGCTATCTTTACGCACGGTGAAATTGATGAAGGTTTCACGCTCATCCAGCTCAGGCAGATTAATCTCAATTTCACGTTCAGAGTTGGCTGCTAAGTCATCGACTTTCAGTTGCAATGTGGCGAGGGTTTCTCCTTCAGCACGAATGTCGGCGGTAATGGTGTGGTCGTGCAGGGTTGAGAACCAGAACTTGTTTTCAAGGACAAAGCGCGCTTTTTGTTGGTCAGGGGTGATGACTAAATCGCGGATTTTGACCGGTGCAATCACCTGTTTGTACTCTTTTAGCCCTTGGCTTGGGGTTTGATCCGAGAAAATTAACCCATCCATACAGAAGTTGTAGTTATTCGGATAATCGCCGAAATCGCCACCGTATTGATAAAACGGATTGCCTTGCTCATCGTGAGCCAGAATTCCGTGGTCACACCATTCCCAAATGTAATGACCTTGAATGTGATCGTGTTGATAGAACACGTTTTGATATTCGCTCAAACCACCAGGGCCATTGCCCATTGCATGGGCGTATTCACATAAAATGCGCGGCTTAGCATGGGGGTGCTCACCGAAGTAATTCATCATCTGCGCACGCGAGTACATGGTTGAAATCACATCCACCACTTCCGCATCACGGTCTTCCTCGTAATGCACTAAACGCGTGTCATCAATGGCTTTGGTTGCGTGGTACATGGCGCGAATATTACAGCCGTAGCCAGATTCATTACCCAATGACCACATAATGATCGACGGGTGGTTTTTCTGGGCATGAACATGACGCACGGCTCGATCAACAAACACAGTCTCCCATGCAGGATCATTGGTGATGCGTGACAAGTCCCCAATGTTGGCAAAGCCGTGGGTTTCCACATCGGTCTCTGCCATCACAAACAGACCGTAAATATCACATAGCTCATAAAAACGTGGGTCGTTAGGGTAGTGCGCGGTACGTACCGAGTTAATGTTGTGTTGTTTCATCAACATTAGATCTTTTTCCACGCGATCCATGCCTACCGCACGACCTTTGAGGTGGTCGTTATCATGTCGGTTAACGCCGTGCAGCATAACGTATTGATTGTTGATGTAGAACAGACCATCGCGCACTTGAATATCACGGAAGCCAACCCGTTGTGGGATTACTTCCAATACCTTGCCTTGAGGGTCTTTTAAGGTAATAAAGAGTTGATAAAGATAAGGATTTTCCGCCGTCCAATGGGTTGGGTTGACTAGGTCTATGGCGAATTTTACTGAACTCTGTTTTTCAATTGAGAGTGCGCGGCACTGACCTGTGGCAACGGTTTTACCTTGATCTTCCAGTACATATTCCAAGCTGTAATCGGCAGCGGTGGCGTGAGAAAGATTTTCCAATTCAACTTGGCAGTTGAGCGTGGCACTTTGGTAATCGGTGGCAAAATCTGTGCGAATAGTGAGATCTTGAACGTGAACTCGCTCTTTGCCGATCAGGTAAACATCACGGAAAATACCGGCAGTCCACCACATGTCTTGGTCTTCGATGTAGGTTGAATCTGCCCACTGCATTACGCGCACGGACAATAGGTTTTCACCTTGCTGTACCCACGCGGAGATGTCGAATTCGGCTGTCAGTCGGCTGCCTTTACTAAAGCCTACGTAGTGGCCATTCACATACACTTCAAAGTAGGTTTCTACGCCATCAAACTTGATGATGGTTTGTTGGTTTTGCCAGTTCGCCCCCAAAGTAAAGGTGCGCTGATAGGCTCCCGTTGGGTTATCGCTAGGTACAAAAGGCACATCAATTGGGAATGGAAAGCCCTCATCGGTGTATTGCAGTTTACCGTGGCCTTCCATCTGCCACATGTTGGGTACAGTAATATTTCCCCATTCAGTCATGGAGTGAGAGTAAAACTCTTCAGGAACGAGCTGTGGGTTATTGAAATAGTGGAAACTCCATTGTCCGCTTAGCTGTAAAAATAAGCGGCTGAGTTCACGCTGAAACGTCTTGGCTTGTGGCAAAGCATCATAAGAAAAGAAGTAAGCACGCGGTGGCATGCGGTTCTCATGTAAGTGCAGAAAGTTTTCCCAATGATTCACGTTTATTCTCCCTCGGCTACAGCGATCTGAGATCGGCCGATGTGTTGTTCGATAAGTTGGGTATATCATCAAGGAAAGATATTAGTAAAACTTTTACTAAATGAAATTGGTGAAAACGTTTACCTTTAACTCGATCACGGAAATGAGCGAGTTTTAAACAGCAGATGTGATCTGGATAAAGAAACGGCTAGTGAGAGATTGGTGGTGGCGTCTTCGGGTAAAAATAAAGTAAAAAAATGCAAAAGGCACTCGTGAAGAGTGCCTGAAAAATGAATTTAAGTGGGGATTAAGCGCGTGTCGTGCCACGTAGTTTTAATTGGCTCGGAACATACACTTTCAAAGGTAAGGCACGCCCATCACGCGCTTTTTCAACCAGCAAATTGACCCCTTGAATCCCCATCATTTCCGAATGAATACGCACGGTTGAGAGGGGAGGAAAAGTAAAACGTGCGGTTGGAATATCATTAACGCTGATCAACGAGATGTCTTGGGGGATGTTTAAGCCATGCTCTAAAATAGCGCGTAAAACGCCAATGGCAATTGAATCAGAAGCCACGAACAGGGCTCGTGGAAAATTGGGGGTGGCGAGCATCTCTTTGGCAAGCCGATAGCCCGATGAGCTAGAAAAACTACCACGATAAATGTCTTGCG
>JBOFIW010000183.1:0-2404 GCA_051650365.1 Vibrio sp.
GCTTATCGAACCTTACGCTTTAGAGCGTATTGAAGTGCTGAAAGGTCCTGCTTCGATTTTGTATGGTGAGGCACCTCCAGGTGGGGTGGTCAATGCGGTGCAGAAGAAACCGACCGACATTCCACAAGGTGAGGTTGGCCTACAAGTGGGCAATGATGCGCTGCGCACCTTAACCTTAGACATTTCCGATTACGCGAACCGAGACGGTTCCGTGCGTTACCGCTTAGTCGCGTTGATGAAAGAGAATGATGGTCAGTTGAACGGAACGCAAACCAGCCGTAACTATCTTGCGCCCAGTCTCAGCATAGATATTTCTGAGCAAACCCGCTTAACCCTGTTGGCGAGCTTTTTGGAAGACAGCGGTGTACCGACTAACCCATTTTTCCCTGCGGCGGGCACCTTAATCGATTCCAACTTTGGTCATATCGATCCCTCTACCAACTTAGGGCAACCGGATTACGACAAGTATGAGCGTCGTCAGGTGTCATTGGGTTACTTGTTCGAACATGAACTTAATGATGTCTGGGCGCTGTCACAGACCTTCAATTACGGCGATAACGATCTCTATCTGCGCAGCAGCTACGCTTTCTCGAATGATGACCCAAGTAAAGACACATTAACGCAAGGCATTGTGTTCCGTGATGGTTCAACCGAAAGCTTGAGCTTAGATAACAAAGCGGTGGCGAAGTGGGATTCTACCCGTGTTGAAAACACGCTGTTGATGGGCTTAGAGTTGCAACGCCACCAGACTCAAGGTGTTGAGTTAGATAACTACAGCTTTGGCACCATCAATCCGTTTAACCCAATTTATGGCAATTACACGCCTATCGATGAATCTTCCGCAACGGATCGCACCATTACCAAAGAGCAAGCGAGCCTGTACGCGCAGTACCAAATCAAGCTGGATCAGCAGTGGATTGGTTTGATTGGCGGCCGTATGGATTGGGTCGATACTGAAAACGAAAGCCAAAAGAACATGCAGCGTAAAAGCCGCAGCGATGCGGAGTTTTCATTCAATGCGGGTTTGATGTATCTAGCCAGCAATGGTGTATCGCCCTACCTCAGTTATTCACAATCGTTTGATGTGCTCAGCACCATAGATAGCGCGACGGGTGAGTTGTATAAGCCACTGAAAGGGGATCAAACCGAGGTGGGCGTGAAGTATCAGCCAGAGTTTTATGATGGTTACATCAACCTAGCTTGGTTTGATATCACCCAACAAAATGCACTGGTGACCAACCCAACGACTTTTGTGGCGACGCAAACGGGTGAAATGACCGCACAGGGCATTGAAGTCGAAAGCGTGGGGTATGTTACCGATAGCCTCAAACTGACTGCCAGCTACACCTTCACCGATGCCAAAACCGATGAAACGGGTGGCAAGGGCACGCAACAAGCCGGTTTGATCCCGAAACATCAAGCGTCAGCGTGGCTGGATTACGATGCGACGAAGCTTGGCCTACAAGGTTGGACGTTTGGCTCCGGCGTACGTTATGTCGGCGAGTCAAAAGATAACCCGCGTTCGAGCGATCGTACTGTGCCGAGTGTAACCTTGGTCGATCTGATGGCGGGCTATGAAATCACAGAAAACTGGCAAGCGCAGCTCAACATCAACAACCTGTTTGATCGCGAGTTCGTTTCTGGGTGTGATTACTGGTGTTACTACGGCCAATCACGCAGTGCTGTGCTCAGTGCGAACTATCGCTGGTAATCGGCAATTGTTGTGAACTTGCCGTTTGGGGTAGCCGATTGTCCGTATTCTTGGATGATTGGCTGCCAGACAACTCCCGCTCTTGGCGGGATTTGTTGTTTTTATTGAATGCCAATTATTAGGGGGATCAATGTTTCAGTTGGCTGATATTCAAATGGTTCGCGGTGGGCGCACCATTTTGGCGATCGATCATTTGACCATTCCGACCCATGAGCTGACAGTCGTGCTCGGTCACAACGGTTCCGGCAAATCCACCTTAGTCAGTTTACTGTCGGGCCAACAGTCGCCCGATTGCGGTCAAGTGACCCTCAATGGTCTATCAGTCTCATCACTGCCGAGTAAAACCCTCGCCAAAGCCGTGGCCTTTTTGCCGCAGAAATTGCCAACAAGTGCCGGATTAACCGTGCGTGAATTGGTGCGTTTAGGGCGCTTTCCGTGGCGCGGAACCTTGGGCCGATGGCGCAAGGAAGATGAGCAGATTATTGATGCGGCACTTGAAAAAACGGGTGTGAATGGTTTTGCGCATAACTTGGCGGATGAGCTTTCCGGCGGTGAGCGTCAACGCGCTTGGGTGGCGATGCTGCTTGCGCAGCAATCTCCAGTGCTGATTTTGGATGAGCCGACGTCGGCGCTTGATGTGCATCACCAATATCAATTGATGGCGCTGCTGGCGGAGCTCAATCAAACCCAAGG
>JBOFIW010000184.1:0-3792 GCA_051650365.1 Vibrio sp.
CAGAGCCATGTACGCAACAAACTCTCCAAAGTCCTGTGGATACCCGTGCAAGGCGAGCGCGAAATTCCGCTGACAGATCGCCGTGTTGGTTCGCCATTACTCTGGAGTCCTTCACCTGAAGAAGAAGCACAACTCAAAGCAGATTGGGAAGAGTTGATGGAGTTGATCGTACTTGGCAAAGTAGCACAGATCACCGCCAAACATGGTGAGGTATTACAACTGCGACCTAAAGCGGCCAATGGCCGAGCTCAGACAGAAGCCTACGGTGCAAATGGCCGTCCAATCAAAACCTTACCGCGTGGTTTTTACTTACGCACTCAATTTACAGCTCAAATTCTGCAACGCCATTACGCCTAATCATCGCATCTGCGACATTTTTGTTTTCGTGTCGCCACGAGTCGCTTATAGTGAAAATCCTATCTCCCTTTTGTCATTTCATAATGACATGGATTCAGGACTCAATCGCACATTGTGTTTTTTCATCCCTACGACGTAGAGTGCTCGGCACTGTGCCAAGACGTCAACCAAAAGGGACTTGTATTCGTTCTTTGGCTCTCAGACAAGGAAGTACTATGCAATATACCAAGCTGCCTCACTCCAGCCTCGAAATCAGCAAGATCTGTTTAGGCACCATGACTTTTGGTGAACAGAACTCACAAGCTGATGCTTTTCAACAGCTCGATTACGCATTAGAACGTGGTGTTAACTTTATCGATACTGCGGAGATGTACCCGGTTCCTCCAACGACTGAAACTCAAGGTAAAACCGAAGAGTTTATTGGCAACTGGCTGGCTAAATCAGGCAAACGTGAAAAAATTGTGCTAGCTACCAAGGTTGCAGGACCTCGCAACGTTCCTTACATTCGCGACAAAATGGCGTTAGATCACCGCAATATTCACCAAGCCGTTGATGATAGCTTGCGCCGCCTGCAAACTGATTATATTGACCTCTACCAAATCCACTGGCCACAGCGGCAAACCAATACTTTTGGTCAGCTCAATTATCCTTATCCTGATACGCAGGAAGAAGTCACACTAATCGAAACACTCGAAGCGCTGAGTGATCTGGTGCGCATGGGTAAAGTCCGTTACATTGGCGTCTCAAATGAAACACCTTGGGGAGTGATGAGCTATCTACGCTTAGCCGAAAAACACGAGCTGCCGAGAATTGTCTCCATCCAAAACCCTTACAATCTGCTCAACCGCAGTTTTGAGGTGGGGCTCGCTGAAATTAGCCATCTCGAAGGAGTGAAGCTTCTCGCCTACTCCCCTCTTGCTTTTGGTGCTTTAAGCGGAAAATACCTCAATGGCGCTCGTCCTGCTGGGGCGCGCTGTACATTGCATCAGCGCTTCTCTCGCTATTTCACACCTCAAGGGCAGCTTGCCACCCAAGCGTATGTCGAGCTAGCCCAACAGTTTGGACTCGATCCAGCACAAATGGCACTGGCGTTTGTTAATCAGCGCCCATTTGTGGCCTCAAATATTATCGGAGCCACAAATATGGAACAGTTAAAATCGAATTTGGATAGTTTGGATATTTCATTAAATGCAGAGCTTCTGCAAAAAATTCAGGAGATTGGAACCACTTATTCCAATCCCTGTCCTTAGTGATATGGGGCTGGTGGACTCTCCAGCCCCCTACCATTACGTTGGTATTCGCGCAGTTAACATTCGACGAATATGTCTCACACGGCGTTCTGCGACAACAGCATCAGGCAAACTCAAGCCGATTGGACGACCATCCGTTTCTAAGCCAATATCACGTAGCAGATGTGGATTATTCCAAGGTAAATGGTGACTACTTCTGCGCACTTTACGCTTCCATTCTCGCTCCTCACGACGTAGATCAGCACGAACGAGTAATACGGCTAGTTGTAAGTAAATAGATTGACGCATGATGATTTTCTCCAGTTTGTTTGCTGGGGAAAATGACGGTAGGAAAGTCTGAAGACACTCTAACTCGGCTGCCATTTTCCGCAGCCTAATAAGAGGTTACGGATTAATTCAGTTATCTTTGCTCAAATCATTATTCATAACGCGCGCGGTAAAATTTCGGCGAGCGTTTTGAGTTTTTGTATGAATTGAAGGAGCGCAAAGCAATGTTGATACGGAATGTGTCATGATGCGCCTCCAAGCAAAGTCAATTAATCCAAAAGAAGTGTGTGGTGTAAGGTAAACTTACGGTTAAATTCTAAACAACCCGAGTAACAAAGTTCAACACTTTATTACCTCTGTTCAAAAATATAGCGTTTCTTACTAAGCCATAGCGTTATAGAGTTTGCGAACAACACATTCACCCAATCAATGCCGCAACAACAAAACATGCATCCAAATCTTTCAATAGCAATTGGGGGGATGGCCTTATAAGCTCAGTAACCAAGTACTTTCCCTAGATAAAAAAATCAGCCACTTGCTAGGTGGCTGAACCTTGATATTACTTATAGGGGAGCCGGTTTAATACGTTTCATCTGTGATCAGATTGTGCTTATTCAACAGACGATACATAGTGGCACGAGAGACTCCAAGCTCTTTAGCAGCAGTAGAAACTTGTCCTGAGTGTGATTCTAAAACCAAGAGTAAAGCATCACGCTCTGAGCGCTCACGAATGCTCTTTAGGCTACGACGACCATCACTACGTTTAGGTAAATCAAGCTGGGATTCATCTAGCACGACGGAATCTGACATTAAAACCACACGTTTAATCTGGTTCATCAGTTCACGTACGTTGCCCGGCCAGTGGTAGCGGGTTAAACCACGTACAGCATCTTCAGAAAAACTACGCGCTTGAGCATTGTATTCTTTGGAATACTCCTGCAAAAAATGTTTCGCCAACAACACAATATCCGACGCTCGCTCTTTCAAGCTAGGAACATTAATTCGCAATACATTAATGTAGTGGTATAGCTCCTCGTTAAAATCGCCGTCAATCAATGCTTTTTCAATGTCAGAAGAAATGGCTGCCAAAATCCGCACATCAACAGAGCGAACCCCTTGTCCTGTATCAACCGTACCTTCTTGTAAAAAGCGCAGTAAGTTGAGCTGCTGACTTTTTGGTAGAGTCAAAATATCGTTAAGCAACAGTGTACCGCCATCAGCCTGAAATAAGAGCGGTGCCTGTATATTTTCGCTCTTATCACCTAAACCAAATAACTCACTCTCTAACCGCTTTTCTGACATGGCTCGGCAATTGATGGAAATGAACGGTTTCAGCCCTCGTGACGAAGTTTTATGAATGGCTTTTGCCACGGTTTCTTTACCTGTACCACTGTCGCCATAGATAAGAATACTAACATCAGTCGGACCAATACGTTTTATCTGATCACGCAGGCGCTTCATCGGCATGGACTCACCGATCAATCCCATGTTTCCCGCCGACCCAAAGTGAGGCCAAACTTTCTTTTCCAGTTTCAACATACCCAACTGATGGCCTATGGTGCTCAGAAGTTGAGCATCGGGAATGGGCGCGGTAAAAAAATCAATACAAAAGTTAACGATAAACTGGCAAATAGTATCTGAACTTAGCTGTGCTTCACGAATGAAAGCTAACCAACGCACCTGCTTGTGGCTACTGACCAGATTCGCGATTCCATTTAGACTAAACTCATCATGGCTTAAATCCACAATACCGATACAGGGGCCTGTTTCCACAAACAACGTATCCGCTTTACGTAAATCTGCTACTTGAGTGCAGCGCCAGCCCACTTTTTCTAAAACCGCCAGCCAAGGCTCGTAAGTACCCCCCACTACCACAAGTGAGCCAGGTACTGAATCCATACGGAATTGAGTGCTCATG
>JBOFIW010000185.1:0-7708 GCA_051650365.1 Vibrio sp.
ATTAAGCTCGGAGAAAGAAAATGAATGCTCGCTCAACACGTTTTTCCCAAGATGAAGTGCTCGATGTAATAATTGTTGGTGGCGGCATTAATGGTGCAGGTATTGCGGCTGACGCTTCAGGCCGTGGACTAAAAGTTGGCCTGTACGATGCCAAAGACTTTGCTAGCGCTACCTCTTCTGCCAGCTCAAAACTGGTGCACGGCGGTTTACGTTATTTAGAACATTATGAATTTCGCTTGGTCAGTGAAGCGCTGGCGGAGCGCGAAGTGCTACTCAAGAAAGCACCACACATTGTCACCCCAATGCGCTTTCGTTTGCCACATCGTCCTTTCTTGCGTCCTGCATGGATGATCCGTGCCGGTCTATTTCTTTACGACAATTTGGGTAAGCGCACTTCCCTTCCTGCGAGCCATAAAGTCACTTTGAAAGCAGGAGCTGTAACCAAACCTGAAATGCAAATTGGCTTTGAATATTCCGATTGTTGGGTTGATGATGCGCGTTTGGTGATCCTCAACGCAATGCAAGCTCAAGAACACGGCGCGGAAGTGCTGAACTACTGCACAGTAGAAAAAGCCCAGCGTATAGGCGATTTATGGCACGTAACCTTACTCGATGAGTTAACTCAGCAGCGCTTTGAGCGCCGTAGTCATGCACTGGTAAATGCAGCCGGTCCTTGGGTAAAACAGTTTTTAAACGAGAATGCTCAGGTCAGTTCCCCTTACGGCATACGATTAATTCAAGGTTCACACATTATCGTGCCGCGACTTCACGATGAACCGCAAGCCTACATTCTGCAAAATGAAGATAAACGGATTGTGTTTGTCATCCCTTACTTGAATCAATTTTCGATGATTGGCACCACAGATGTGGAATACAAGGGTGACCCAAGAAAAGTCGCGATCACCGATGCAGAGCGGGATTATCTGATTTCCGTCGTCAATAAGCATTTTATGCGCGAAATTGCGCGTTCAGACATTGTTGCTGAGTTTAGCGGGGTGCGCCCACTGTGTGATGATGAGTCTAACTCACCACAAGCCATTACTCGTGATTACACCTTGTCACTGGATCAGCAAGCGGATGAAGCGCCACTGCTGTCGATTTTCGGGGGTAAACTCACTACCTATCGCAAATTGGGTGAAGCAGCAATGAAACACCTCGCTCCTTTCTTCCCGAAGATGACGGCGCCTTGGACTGCGGAAGCTCCTCTACCGGGGGGGGAAAACTTTGACTACGCCACCTTAAAAAAACAACTGGTTGTGGCATTTCCTTTTATTACTGAGTCAGTGATTGAGCGTTGGCTGCACAGCTATGGGAGCCGTACCTCACAATTACTTGCAGGAGTGACGGGGGTCGAAGATTTAGGCATCGCCTTTAGTGACGAACTTTATCAAAGAGAAGTGGATTATCTTTGGGATCACGAATTCGCTCGTCACACACAAGATATTTTCTGGCGTCGAAGCAAGCTAGGCTTGAGCCAAGATAATAACGTAGTGAGCAAAGTGGAGGCCTATCTCCAACAAAAAGCCTCGTCATCTAACACACTGCAAGCAACCGTTTAAAACGCTCACCATCACGACAAGCGATGACTTATCTATCATTAAAAATGGCCACATAATGTGGCCATTTCTCGACAAAGTGGACTAAGTTTGGTCTATTTCTCTGCAAACTGCTTGGCTAACGAGCCAAACGCTGAAACTTGCTCACTCATAGCTACTGCCAGCTCTTCTACCGTATGGGTAGCCGCCAAATTTTGAGTGGCGGCACAGGCAATAGAATGGATGTGCTGATTCACTTCTGATGTCAATACACGCTGATGTTTTGCTGCATTAGCAACGTCACCAATCACGCGTTGCATCTCTCCCATCACGCACTCTACATCACGCAATTGTTGCAAAGTAGTATTAGCTACTTTGGCACAGTGATCCGTTTGATCTCGGCTAGTGATAATGTCACTTCGCCAAACATCAATCGTACTCAACATCGCATCAATGCTCGTTTGGATCTGTTGTGTTGCTCGCTGAGTACGCCCAGACAGGGCACGAACCTCATCCGCAACCACCGCAAAACCACGCCCCTGCTCACCGGCACGAGCCGCTTCAATTGCAGCATTGAGCGCTAACAAGTTAGTTTGTTCAGCGATTCCACCAATTTCACTCATCAGCTGCCCGACTTGTTGCGCTTGCTCGCTCAATTTAACCGTGGTCAACGTTGCATTTTCCGCTTGCTGTGCCAATCGCTCTAAATTACGGTGAGTGGTTTCAATGCTCTGCTTGGTTTCATGACAATGTGACTGCACTTGATGAATCAGTTGGTGAGCAGATTCAGTGTGGCTAGATACCTGCTCTGCGGCATTTTCCACTTCATCGGTAGCTTGCGTTACTGCACGTATGTTGTTGTCCTGTAGTGTCAATGCTTGATGCACTTCTTGAGTGGTCGAATGCAGTTGGCTAGCAAGTTCACCGAGTGGACGTGCAGAATCCATCATTCTGCCAAGTATGGTGCGAATACGCGCCGAAGCCATTTTCAAATGATAATCCGCCACAGAAAACGAATCAGAACCCGAATAAATCAGCCGACTGATACTGTCATATTCGCTCTGTAATTGTTTCAACTGATGCGGGGTATGCAGTAACTCTTGACGGAACAATAAAGCCAAAACACCAACGGGCAGTAAACTCGCCAGCCATTGCCACCCTTCACTGACATTGAATCCGTGCGCCAATGCCGGTGACATTAATGCGCCGAGCAAAATTGCATAGCGCAATGAAGTGTTGAGTTTAAGCTGAAACTGTTTACCCGCTTTTTCCGCAGACAACAGCGCTTGATACGCTTTGGCTGCAATATCAACCCACTCTCTTTGCGCTTTCACTCGTACCGATTGGTAACCCGCAATCTTACCTTGTTGATAAATTGGGGTAACATACGCATCCACCCAATAATAGCCTCCAGATTTGGTACGGTTTTTCACTATGCCTCGCCAAGCATTCCCCTGCTTTAAGTGTTGCCACATGTCGGCAAATGCCGCTTTCGGCATGGAAGCGTGACGGACTATGTTGTGATTTTGACCCAAAAGTTCATCGACTTGGAAACCCGCAATACGGCAAAAGGTCTCATTGCAGTAGGTGATGACGCCTTTTAGATCGGTCGTGGAAACCAATTGTTCATGTTCATTGAGAAGGACTTCTTGTTGAGAATAGGCTGAATAAGTAGACATTTTATTTGTTATTGTAAGGTTATTTATTATGAACCCAGATGTTTACATAGATGTTACTAAAACCTCAAATAGATAAACAAGATGCAATGCGCAAACGTGAATTACATCAAAATTAGTGAGGTTAATACAGTAGATAAATAAAAAAGCGGAAACTCATACTGTGAATTTCCGCCACTCTAGAATTTTTGATTGTTATCCATGTCGTCTCATTATAAAGACGAATTTGATGAGTGCTAATTCGAAGAAAGGATAAAGCGCACTTCCACGCGACGGTTACAAGCACGCCCATTTACTGTGCTGTTCGTACATGCTGGAACATTTTCACCAAACCCACGAGTATATATAGCGTTTTGTGCCACTTGGCTTTGCACTAATACCGTTTTTACAGCACTGGCCCGTCTTTCCGATAATTTATCATTGAACTTCTCTGCACCAGTATTATCGGTATGCCCTTCCAGTACGATATCAATGCCAGATTCCGCGGCTAAGAATCGAGCCATCGAATCTAACCAGCGTTTTGACGATGCCGAGACTTTCGCAGAGCCCGTCTCAAACCGAATGGTATTACTCACTTTAATCATGGGGTAATCACCCGGTACCACTTCGTGAGGAATGCCATGACTTAACAAAAATTGGCGCAAATCAGCATAGCTAGAGTGATCCATTTTGGACATGTCACGAGATGCCATTGGCTTACCCGTCACCTCTTTCAGTGGTGCATTCCCCCACTCTGGATAGCGCACATCGGAATCACCTTTTGGGGCAACATCAAGCAAATTGCCATTAAACATACGGTCGGTTGCAAGTGAACCACACCCTGTCAGTAAAAACGCAATGCACACAACCCAGAATTTCATATTAAACACCCAACCATAGACTCCCTTATTTTATCGGCACTTTTTTTAAAACTTTATCGTCTATCAACAACAATTTACAAATAGGTTGCTTGCCATCACATAATCCATCGCTAAAATGTCACTCATTCTTTACTCCCGTCGAGTTGCATACTCTAAACAAAGCAGCAGTAGGTTTAAGCGGGAACGGTATCGCTGTTAAAGGACGCTAAAAGCTTTATGTCAAAAATTATTATTCCCTTAATTGTTTTTCTGCTCGCTGGCTTCATGATTTATCGTACATGGACCAATCACAAAGCTGCGGATGCAAACTTTTCTTCTGGCCAGCAATTTCTGATAGAAAATGGCCAGCGTGAGAATGTCATTACCACGGATAGTGGTTTGCAATACGAAGTGCTACAAGCCGGTACTGGAACTGAGCACCCAGGCCCGAAAAGCCGTGTAAAGGTGCATTACCACGGTGAGTTGCTCGATGGTACGGTGTTTGACAGTTCTGTTGAACGTGGTGAGCCAATCAGCTTTGGGCTGAATCAAGTAATTAAAGGTTGGCAAGAAGGCGTACAACTGATGGTGGTGGGTGAAAAAACGCGTTTCTATATTCCAAGTAATTTGGGTTACGGAAAAAATGGAGCTGGCCCAATTCCACCAGCCGCAGTACTGATTTTTGAAGTAGAATTGTTGGCCATCGAATAGCTAAGCCGCTTTCTTCTACTTATTCAATATACAAAAAGCTGCCGAGGCAGCTTTTTTTGTTTTAGGACGGTAAGGGATAAAACACGAGTCCTTGTTCGGTCACTAACACACAATCCATTCCACCGGCATGCGCGGCCTGCAACCCCAATTGAGTATCTTCAAAAACCAAACACTGATTGGGTGTTAACTCCATCAACTCACAGGCAGTCAAAAACGTTTCTGGGTGCGGTTTGTGTTCTTGCACATCCGTTGCTGTAACTACGGCATCAAATTTTTCTAACACCTGTGCAGAACTCAGCAAACGAAGTGCACTGTCACGCTGACTCCCCGTCCCAATTGCCATTTTCTTCTTACCATACCACTGGCAGAGCAGATCATAGGTTGCTGGGATCACTTCAGCCTGTGTTCCAATACTGGCAAATATATCCATTTTATATCCCGCGACTTGTTCAGGATCGAGTGTTAATCCTAGTTTTTGGTTGATATGCATCGTGATTTTTGCACTCGGCATTCCACCTAATGAATATATCCACTGAGGATCAAAGGGAAAGCCAAAATTCTCGGCGGTTAATTTCCATGCAGCTAAATGAGCTGGCATGGTATCAAGCAAGGTTCCATCCATATCGAAAATGAAGCCCTCATAAAGGTCAAAGTTGACACATCTCACATTCTCACCAATTATCAGTAATGTATTTATCATTTATATTTTCCAAATTAAGCGTAGGAAACAAGCCACACGGGTATTGCTAGTTTCAATATTCTCAGTACACTGCTGCACGTTTGCACTCAGACGCTTAATGCTTATTTATGGGTTTGTCTGTTGTGGTCATAATTATAAATAGGTAGCACTATGAACATTAGGAATAAACTTTATACCTTGGGCAGCTTAGCCGTTTTAGGGGCCATTGCCATTTTTTTTACCACTTCTGAATTTGCCCACACTAACGATGAACTCAACAAAGCCATCAACCAAGTCGACAAACTGGAAGTAAGGCTACTCAATTTACGCCGTAACGAAAAAGATTTTTTGCTACGGAGTGATGCCAAGTATCTTGGTACTTTTCAAAAAAATAGTGACCTGTTTCTAGCTCGCCAAGCAGAGCTCGATACGATCATGAACAAATATCAACTCGGTGACTCTCGAGCACTCCGTACTGCGATACTTGAATATAAACAAGGTTTTGAACAACTCGTACAAGCCTACCAGACACTTGGTTTAGATGCAGAAAGCGGGCTCTGGAAAAGCTATTACCAAGCGATGAATCAGGCGAAAAATCAAGCTTCGGCTGAGGAGCTACTAGCATTGGCCGATTTTCATCAGCAAGTTTTAGCTGGTTCAGTGAACGCAGCAGCGCTTAGTCAATATTCAGACCTAATCAAAGCAGCTCAAGCGGTTGTGGCTCAGGAAAAAGTGATTGGCCTGAAATATAACGAAGGCTTACAAGGCAACACGCGTGCTCAATCACACGATGTCGAAGAGATGTTCAAATCATTCTCTGAAACACTCACTCAAGCGATCGATGAAAAACAACAAACCATGGCAACAGTCAAGTTAGCCGTCACGGTGAGTGTAGTGCTTGTGATTTTGCTCGGTATTTTTCAAATTAGCCGCTCAATCAATTTACGTGTCAGCCAACTGCTACAGGTGATTCAACGAATTGCTGAATCTAACGATATTTCTCTTCGTGCAGATCTCAAAGGTCAAGATGAAATCACCTCGGTGGCTCGCTACTTCAATGGTCTGTTGGATAAATTTGAGCACCTAATCAGTGGTTCGCAGAGCAAATCTCATCAGCTATACACGAGTACCTCTAGCATGCATGACGAGCTTGAGCAGGTCATTGAACAATTTAATGTGCAATCGGATCACATGGGTTTAATGGCAACATCGGTACAGCAAATGGTATCGACGATCGGCGAGATCTCAGAGAGTACCAATATTGCTGTTGATGGTGTCAACCAAGCAGCACGTAATGCAGAGCATGGCCGTAGTGTCGTTGTCACTACAGTGAAAAATATTGATCTGCTTTCTTCTACCCTACAAAAAAGTCAACATTCAATTGCTTCACTCAATACATTTGTGGAAAAAATTGGCGGAGCGGTCAGCATTATTCAGGGGATTGCAGAACAAACTAACTTATTGGCACTCAATGCCGCTATTGAAGCGGCACGCGCTGGCGAACAAGGGCGTGGGTTTGCTGTTGTTGCCGATGAAGTACGCTCACTAGCAACACGCACTCATCAATCCACCGAAGAAATTACTCGCGTTGTAACTAACATTCAGTCGCAAATGAGCCAAGTTGTTGATGATATAGATCTTTGTAATAACCAAGGCCAAGAGACACTTCATGCCTCTCGTCAACTCGATGAGAGCTTGCAACAAATTCTACGTGATATGAACACCATTCAGGATAACTCACAACGGATCGCTGCTGCGATTGAAGAACAAGGCAGTGTAATGAACCACGTGAGTGAATCCATCACCGAACTCAACACGATTTCTGAAAACAATATGCGCTCTGCGCAGCAATGTCTCTCCGAAGTCGATATTGTTTCAAGCCAAGCACATGCCATGGATGAAGCAGTCGCCGAATTCCGTACCAGCCGCCATCAGTAATCACTTCGGATAAGGTATAGTTTTCCCCACCTCGAATAAGGCTCCGATTAGGAGCCTTATTTATCGAGAAAAGCTCCTATCTTATGGAAAGGGGCAATGAAAAGCCGCCATTCGTGCCATTTTTCTCCATATCCCTTGCCATTGACAAAATATATCCCTAAAAACTCCTTTAACATAGCAACAACCCATTACAAACAAATCATTATCAAGCATGAATCACTAAAAATAATTGATATTTTTATTGCTGTAGATCATGCAAAGTGCAAGTTGAACTCGTGCTACATGTTCATTTTCAGTAAATTCCTGACATACATTTTACAGTTTGCAATA
>JBOFIW010000186.1:0-9907 GCA_051650365.1 Vibrio sp.
CCTTGGTCTTCCACCACTTGTTCAACTTGTAACGACCAGCCTTGCTGACTATCCACCACATCGCCGACATTAAAGATCACACGGGTGACCGGCGCATCTGAACGTGCATACACACGATTTTCTTCCGATGCTGCAAACATCAAGGTCACTGTACGCGCATCAAGCGCCACCACAGTACCTAACCCGAGATCACTTTCCGTATCGCTTATCCAGCGTTGCCCTAAAGCAAATGACATGAATGGACTACCTCATCAAATAGCGTTGCAGAGAATTTTTGCACTTCACCCCAGCCAGCTTTTTATTATGGATGCTGACTGCTTTGAGTGCAGAAAAAGGCCGCTAATCTTACTTGATGGCGTGACACAGGTCACGCCCATTCCCTACCGCAACGTGCTTTTTTTTCTAGAGCTTTTGGGTGACATCAAATTGTCAAAAATGAGTGGCATTTGTTAACGAGATGATTGCTATACTCAGGTTGAAGGCGCGGTGTTTGTGTCAAAAACAAGATTGGCACAAAGCCTGCAAGTTCAAACAGAGAGTATCAACACGGGTTTGCAGCAAGTCGACAATGATCGTAACGCTCACCTGAACGTACGATCCTACAGGCCGCTTGTGAACATCCACGATAAAGCATGCTACATGTAGCAAGGAGCCGCTTATGGGCGATACCGATCGGAAACTGTTTGTACTGGATACCAATATCCTACTCCACGAACCTCTCGCCATTTACTCTTTCAAAGAGCACGACGTGGTCATCCCAATGACCGTTCTTGAAGAACTTGACCGAATCAAAGACAGCAAACGCGATGTGGCGCGCGATGCACGCGTAGCGATTCGGGCTTTGGAACACTTATTCCACGATGCCACTCCCGAAGAAATCACCGAAGGGATCCCGCTTTCTAAGCAAGAGGGCGCAACAGGAACCATCTCGATCCTCGCCGATTATGAAGTACATGAAACCGTGAAAGCCTTTACCGATAAAGAAGGTGATAACCGGATCCTCAACGCCGTACTTTACCTTCAAGCTCAGCGTACACCACGTGCTGTAGTGCTAGTGACCAAAGACATCAATATGCGGCTGCGTGCCAAAGGTGCGGGGGTGTTGTATGTGGAAGACTACCGCACCGACCAACTGATTGATGATATTCAATACCTGACCAAGGGCTTTCAAACTCGTCCCGGCAGTTTTTGGGACAGCGTAGAAGATGTCGCGAGCTACACGCTCGGTGGCAAAACCTTCCATAAGCTGGATCGCGCACCATTCGATCCAACCTTCCTCAACCAATATGTCATTGATGAAGACAGCGACTTTGCCGCGCGGGTCGAAACCATTGATGGCGATAAATTGACGCTGCGCGATCTGAGCCGTGAACGCATGATGCATCGCAAAGCGTGGGGCATTACGCCGAAAAATATTTATCAAGGGATGGCGCTGGACGCACTACTCGATCCGGATATCGATCTGGTGATCCTGACCGGTGCTGCCGGCAGTGGTAAAACCTTGTTAGCAATGGCAGCGGCACTGGAGCAAACCGTTGAGCGCAAAATGTTCGATAAAATTATCGTCACTCGCAACACCCCTGATATCGGCGAGTCGATTGGTTTCCTGCCCGGCACAGAAGAGGAAAAAATGATGCCGTGGCTCGCTTCCGTCACCGATACCTTAGAAGCGCTGCATAAAAATGATCACTGCACCGATGGCTCGCTCAAATACATCTGCGATAAAGCCAACATTCAGTTTAAATCGATCAACTTTATGCGCGGTCGTTCAATCCAAAACGCCTTCGTACTGCTCGATGAGTGTCAAAACCTTACCGCCTCGCAGATCAAAACCATCATCACCCGCTGTGGTGAAGGCACCAAGATTGTCTGCTCAGGTAACTTAGCGCAGATCGACTCCCACTATTTAACCCCTGTCACCTCAGGCCTTACCTACATGGTTGAGCGCTTCAAAAACTTTGAAGGCAGCGCCAACATCCACCTCAATGGCGTAGTACGTAGCCGCTTGGCTGAATTCGCCGAAGAGAATTTATAATCACTTTTGGCGGGATGTTATGTGCATCTCGCCTCACAAAACCTATCACCCCTTGCCTTTTCTTTATTTAATTTAAAATATTTATTCACTTTTACAGCATTTTCATGCTTTACTGTTCGCAACTGGAATCGCCAAACGAGGATAGGGAAATGGCTTTCAATTTACGTAACCGCAACTTTTTAAAACTGCTCGACTTCACCCCCAAAGAGATCCACTTCCTACTGGATCTGTCTGCCGAGCTAAAACGCGCCAAATACGCAGGCACCGAGCAGAAAACCCTGCAAGGCAAAAACATTGCGTTGATCTTTGAAAAGTCATCGACCCGTACTCGCTGTGCCTTTGAAGTGGCGGCGTTTGATCAAGGTGCACAAGTTTCCTACATCGGCCCTTCTGGCTCGCAAATTGGCCATAAAGAGTCGATGAAAGATACCGCGCGTGTTTTAGGCCGCATGTACGACGGCATTCAATATCGCGGCTTTGGTCAAGAGATTGTTGAGGTGCTCGGACAATACGCTGGTGTGCCAGTGTGGAATGGCTTAACTGATGAGTTTCACCCCACACAGATCTTGGCCGACCTTCTCACTATGCAAGAACATGGACGCGGTAAACAACTGCATGAAATGAAGTTTGCTTACCTTGGCGATGCACGCAACAATATGGGCAATTCCCTGATGGTGGGCGCAGCCAAAATGGGCATGGATATTCGCTTAGTCGCGCCGAAAGCGTATTGGCCAAATGATGCCTTAGTGGCAACCTGCCAAGAGATTGCCAAGCAAACCGGTGCCAAAATCACCTTGACCGAAGAGGTTCAAGAAGGCGTAAAAGGCTGTGATTTCCTTTACACCGATGTGTGGGTTTCCATGGGAGAAGCCGCAGACGCGTGGGATGAGCGGATCGCATTAATGAAGCCATACCAAGTTAATATGGATGTGCTTAAAGCAACGGGCAATCCGCAGGTCAAATTCATGCACTGCTTACCGGCATTCCATGATGACCAAACCAAAGTGGGCCAAGAGATCGCAGCTAAATACGGCATGCAAGGATTGGAAGTCACCGAAGAGGTGTTTGAGTCAGAATACTCGATTGTATTTGATGAAGCGGAGAACCGACTGCACACCATCAAGGCCGTCATGGTTGCCACTTTAGGCCAATAGCGTGCTACTGATTTAATATCCCTAACTCTGTGATGTAATCGCTTGCGCTCACAGCCTTTCGGCGTATAATGCCGACCGTTTGTCTGAGGGGTAGCCAATGAAATTTGCACAGCGTGCAGCTCAAAGCAGTGTCCATCGTAGTAAGCAAATTGGCTTACTGGCCTCACTGTTTTTCCCCTCATTGATTTGTTAAAGCCTCCCTTATGGGGGGCTTTTTTATGGCTGTTAGAAAATATAGGGAAGACGATCATGGCGAATTCGCTTTACCAAAAGCACATCATCTCCATTGCTGAACTCTCACGCGCTGAGTTGGAGTTGATTGTGAAAACCGCAGGCCAATTGAAGGCACAACCGAATCCAGAGCTGATTAAGCACAAGGTCGTGGCCAGCTGTTTCTTTGAACCTTCCACCCGTACTCGCCTCTCATTCGAGACAGCAATCCAACGTATCGGTGGCAGCGTGATTGGCTTTGATAACGGCGGCAACACGTCACTGGCGAAGAAAGGCGAAACCTTAGCTGACTCGGTGCGCGTGATCTCCTCTTATGTCGATGCTTTCGTAATGCGTCATCCGCAAGAAGGTGCTGCGCGTTTGGCTTCTGAATTCTCTAATGGCATCCCTGTGATTAATGCAGGGGACGGTTCAAACCAGCATCCATCACAAACCCTGCTCGATCTCTACTCGATTTATGAAACCCAAGGTCGCCTCGATAACCTCGATGTCGCGTTTGTTGGTGATTTAAAATATGGCCGCACCGTACATTCACTGGCGCAAGCGCTGGCTAAATTTGATAACAACCGCTTCTACTTTGTGGCACCTGAAGCTCTAGCGATGCCAGATTACATCTGTGAAGAGCTAGATGAAGCTGGCGTGAAATACCAAGTATTTAGCGATATGGAAAGCGTGATCCCAGAACTGGATATTCTCTACATGACACGTGTACAGAAAGAGCGTTTTGATGAATCCGAATACGCCCACATCAAGTCGGCCTATATCTTGACGGCGGCTCACCTGAGCGATGCACGCAGTAACCTGAAAGTGCTGCACCCACTGCCACGCGTGGATGAAATTACCACTGATGTCGATAAAACCCCGCACGCTTACTATTTCCAACAAGTTGAAAACGGAGTTTATGCCCGTGAAGCCTTGCTGGCTCTAGTTTTGAACGAATCGCTGTAAGGAGAACAATCATGAGCAAAGAGACTAAGTTACAAGTTGAAGCGATCAAAAACGGCACTGTGATTGACCATATTCCCGCCAAAGTGGGGATTAAAGTGCTGAAGCTGTTTGATATGCACAACTCCGCACAGCGTGTCACCATCGGCCTCAATCTGCCTTCTTCTGCCCTCGGCAGCAAAGATCTGCTCAAGATTGAAAATGTGTTCATCAGTGAAGCACAAGCTAGCAAACTCGCACTCTACGCGCCACACGCGACTGTAAACCAAATTGAAAATTACGAAGTGGTGAAGAAGTTGGCGCTGCAACTGCCAGAGCGCATCAACAATGTGTTTGCTTGCCCAAATAGCAACTGCATTTCACACAATGAACCCGTGGAAAGCAGCTTCAAACTTTCTGAGAAGAACAACGATATCCGCCTGAAATGCAAATACTGTGAAAAAGTGTTTGCGCGCGATGTAGTCACAGAAATCGAAGCTTAATCCACACCAAACCAATTAAGCATCCTAACCGCTTATCGGCAGTGCGATGGCTTCAGATAGAAAAGGATAAAAGCAAGAGCAGTTCTTTACCTGCTCCTGCTTTACAGGCAAACTGAACAGCGATTTTGGAACCACTAACGGATAAGAAAGATGACAAAAGTTCTGCATACTGACGCGGCTCCTGCAGCCATTGGTCCATACATTCAAGGCGTTGACCTTGGCAATATGGTAATGACATCTGGTCAAATCCCAGTAAACCCTGTCACTGGTGAAATTCCTGCGGACATTGCTGCGCAAGCTCGCCAATCTCTGGATAACGTAAAAGCCGTGGTTGAAGCTTCTGGCTTAACCGTCGGTGACATTGTGAAAATGACCGTATTCGTCAAAGATCTCAACGACTTTGGCACCGTAAACCAAGTGTACGGCGCATTCTTTGATGAACATAAAGTCGCGCACTACCCAGCACGTTCTTGTGTTGAAGTAGCACGTCTGCCAAAAGATGTGGGCATTGAAATCGAAGCCATCGCGGTACGTAAGTAATCCAATTCATTGGATCTCAGATACAAAAAGGGTTGCCACTGGCAACCCTTTATTTTTATTCGTTTTGATCAAAACGGTAGCTAGGCTTTACGGTTCAGCTCGGCGACTTCGGCATCCAACTGTGCCAGTTTCACTTTCATCTGCTCATGGCAAAGCAGTGATAGTTCGCGGATATTCTCTTTGCTATAGCCTTCAGTGCTAATCGGCGGTAATACTTCGACAATCACATGGCCGTTGTTCCAACGGTTGAATTTAAGCTTATCGGTCGAACTGCACACAATCGGAATAATCGGTACGCCCGCACCAATTGCAGCGTGAAATGCACCAGCTTTAAATGGCAGTAAACCACGGCCACGCGAGCGCGTGCCTTCCGGAAACATCCATACCGACACTTCGCTTTGCTTCATGTAATCAATCACTTGATCAATAGTGCCTTTGGCTTTGGTTTTGTTCGCACGGTCAATCAGAATATTGCCCGTTAACCAATAAAGCTGACCAAACAGTGGCATCCACGCGAGGCTTTTCTTACCAACTGTGACCACTTTCGGCGTCACCGCTTTAGAAACGGTAAACAAATCCCAGTTATTCTGGTGGTTAGCAATGTAGATATGCTGGCCACGCTGATCGACGTCTGCCGGAGCGCGGTATTCGAGCTTAATGCCAAACACTTTCGACATCGCTGCAAACTGCTTACCAAAGGTATAAACATGCTTAGGGTTGCGTGGACTCAATAAACAGTAGCCACAACCAAACACAAACATAAAGACAGCGAACACAGCCACTGCCAAGATTCGCAATAACGCAATCATGCAAATTCTCCAAAGGAGCTGGAATAAAAAGGCCGAAACCCTAGGATTTCGGCCCATTCAGAAGTGAGAAGTTTAACGCGAGTCGCGGAAACGCTCAATATTTGCGCCAAGTGCTGAGAGCTTGTCCTCAATTCGATCGTAACCACGATCAATATGATAAATACGATCGACAATGGTCTCACCTTTGGCAATACAACCCGCAATCACCAGACTTGCAGAAGCACGAAGGTCAGTCGCCATCACTTGTGCACCACTTAAACGATCGACATCTCCGCAAATCACGGTATTGCCTTCGATCTCCGCTTTAGCTCCCATGCGCTTTAACTCAGGCACATGCATAAAACGGTTTTCGAAGATGGTTTCAGTGATCATGCCACCGCCTTTGGCCATCATATTCAGCAAGGTGAACTGCGCTTGCATGTCGGTTGGGAAGCCTGGGTGCGGTGCGGTACGTACATTAACCGCTTTGAGTTCACGCCCAGTCATATCCAAGCTGATCCAACCTTCGCCACATTCAATCTCAGCACCGGCTTCTTCAAGCTTGGCTAAGACCGCTTCCAATAGATGTGCATGGGTGTTACGACACACGATTTTGCCACGCGATACGGCGGCCGCGACCAAGAAAGTACCAGTTTCGATACGATCGGGAACCACTGCATGCTTACCACCACCAAGGCGCTCTACACCTTCAATGGTAATACTGTCCGTACCGGCACCAGAGATTTTCGCACCGAGTTTATTGAGGAACATAGCAGTATCCACAATCTCAGGTTCACGCGCCGCATTATCCAGTACGGTAGTACCTTCCGCGAGTGTTGCTGCACACATGATGGTGATCGTGGCACCCACACTCACTTTATCCATCACTATGTGTGCGCCTTGCAAACGGCCATCAACGTGCGCTTTCACGTAGCCATCTTCCAAAGTAATGGTCGCACCCAGCTGCTCCAAACCATGGATATGCAGATCCACTGGGCGAGCACCAATCGCACAACCACCTGGTAGAGAGACTTGGCCTTGACCAAAACGCGCGACCAATGGACCTAATGCCCAGATAGAAGCGCGCATTGTTTTCACCAAGTCATAAGGCGCGCAGTATTGATCGATGGAACCCGCATCCACATGTACTGAGCCATTACGTTCCACTTTCGCACCCAAGCGCTCAAGCAATTCCATAGTGGTGTCGATGTCACGCAGGTGAGGAACGTTAGCCACTTCAACTGGCTCTTCAGCCAAAATCGAAGCAAATAGAATAGGTAAGGCGGCATTTTTGGCGCCTGAAATGGTCACTTCGCCTTGTAGCGGCTGAGTTGACCCAATAACACGAAACTTTTCCATAAAAACCTTAAAGGGACATCAACTTTTTATTACGTGCCCACTCTTGTGGGGTAAACGTTTTCATTGTAACCGCGTGAATATCATTGCGTTGGATGTATCCCATCAAAGGGGCATAAATCATCTGCTGTTTCTTCACGCGGCTCATATCGGCAAAACAAGCATCGACAGCGATCACTTCGTAGTGACTGCCCTCTCCTTTGACATGAATTTCTTCAAGATTAAGGGCTTGTTGTAAAATTTGTTGAACTTGTGCGCTATCCACAATTCACCTCTGCTGGTTTGGCTATGTGTTGAGACATCAGATGTTCAATATTGCTCAACTGAAACAATGTGCGCAGCTGCTCTGGCACGAAGCTGAGCATTATATGACAGTTTCTCACTTTTGCATGCTCTATTAAGTGAATTAACAGCACCATTCCCGCCGAGTCAATTCTGACAACTTGCTGCAAAGAAAGCTCGATTTGCTTCACTTTCGGCTGCCAATTTTTGAGAAAGATCCACAATCCGGGTACCGTTTCTCGATCCAGCTCGCCAATTAAACTGAACTGTTGCTCACTGTCGGCAGACCATTGCGGATGACTCATTGGCTTTTGCTCTCAAAGCGGATCGGCTGATTTGCTAACTGATCCAGCTCCTTGGCCACCACCAGAATACCGTCTTGACGAATTTTTCCACTCCATTCTGACTGCTTGCTAGAAAGTAAACTCACCCCTTCGGCAATCATATCAAACGCTTTCCACTCACCGGATTTTTCTTGGCGAAGTTTAAATTCCAGTTTGATGTTTGGACGCGGCGCATCAACGATTTCCACTTTCACTGTGGTGATGCGGCGATCCTCTTCCAACGGCATTTCCGCCCCAAACTCTATGGTTTGGTTGGTGTATTGGGTCAGTACCTGCGCATAACTTGTCACTAAATAAGCGCGAAAGGCTTTAACGAACTCCGCCACATCTTCTCGTTTCGCACCTTTGAGGTTAGGCCCTAAAAGCTTCAATGCCGCATATTGCTCATTGACATAAGGCATTAATTCTTCTTCCACAATAACTTTTAGGTATTGCGGATCTTGATGCACTTTTTCCTGCTCGTTTTTAAGACGACCAAAGGATTTCTCAGCCACCGCTTTCATCATTTGATAAGGATTGCCGGTATCAATGGTGGCCGCTGTTGCCAGCCAAGGCATTAACATGGCACTCACTAGGAGTAGAGCTTTTTTCCACATGACTTATTCCTTCTTGTCTTTATCTGATCCACCGCCAACGCTGTACAGCACTTGGCCGATCAAATCTTCCAATACTAATGCCGATTTGGTGTCTTCAATACGATCGCCTTCTTTCAGCATGGCTTCATCTTCAAACACAAACCCAGGCACTAAACTCAAATACTGCTCGCCGATCAAGCCTGACGTCAGGATCTGCAAACTTGAGTTTTCTGGAAACTGATTGTATTGGCTATCAATCGCCAGCGTTACGGTTGGTAGCAAGCTTTTAGGATTAAGTGCAATTGACTCTACTCGACCCACTACCACTCCCCCAACCTTCACTGGAGAGCGCACTTTCAAGCTACCAATGTTGTCAAATTCAGCCATCAGGCGGTAAGTATCACTAGCCCCTAAACCTTTCACGTCAGCGACCTGAAAAATCATCACCAAAATCGCGCAAATTCCTGCGAGCACGAAGCTGCCAACCCAAAATTCAATTTTTCGTGTTTGTTGCATGATCAGTTCCCAAACATCAATGCGGTTAGAACAAAATCTAGCCCAAGAACGGCCAGTGATGAGTGCACTACGGTGCGGGTGGTGGCTCGACTGATCCCTTCCGAAGTCGGAATGGCATCATAGCCATTAAACAGAGCGATCCAAGTTACGGTGAAGGCAAACACCACACACTTGATGGTGCTGTTTCCTATGTCTTGCCCTAATTCGACCGAGGCTTGCATGGCGGACCAGAAACTACCGTGATCAATCCCTTTCCAATCGACACCAACCAGTTGCCCCCCCCAAATACCGACCGCCATAAAAATCATCGCCAGCAGCGGCATAGAGATAACCCCCGCCCAGAAGCGGGGTGCAATCACGCGTTTTAACGGATCAACCGCCATCATTTCTAAGCTAGAAAGCTGTTCAGTCGCTTTCATCAAACCAATTTCAGCGGTTAAGGCGGAACCTGCCCGTCCGGCAAACAGTAGTGCGGTGACCACCGGCCCTAACTCACGTAGCAGCGATAACGCCACCATCTGGCCTAAGCTAGTTTCAGCTCCGTAATCGACCAAGATCACATAGCCTTGTAAGCTAAGCACCATGCCAATAAATAACCCAGAGACGATAATAATCGCTAGTGACTGCACGCCAATGCTATACAGCTGACGAACGAGGAG
>JBOFIW010000187.1:0-4334 GCA_051650365.1 Vibrio sp.
GACGCCCCATTCCCAAACCAAATGGCACTAGAGGAGCCACAAAATCGGCAACACCAAAGAAAGTACGTTGATTTTTTCGGGCATACCAGAACATGGCCGTAATGACACCCAATAAACCACCGTGGAAAGACATACCGCCGGTCCACACTTTAAAGAGGTAAAGGGGATCAGCAAGGAACAGATCGAAGTTGTAGAAAATGACGTAGCCGACTCGACCACCAATCACCACACCTAGAAAGCCCGCAAATAACAGATCTGAAACTTGTTCACGCGTCCAACCACTTCCTGCACGATCGGCGCGGCGGTTAGCCAACCACATCGCGAAAAGAAAACCGATGAGATACATCAAACCATACCAACGTACGGACAATGGGCCAATAGAAAACAATACGGGGTCAATATTGGGAAACTGCAGATAACCCTGGGGCATAACAAACCTTCTCTAAAAATTAGTGGTGTTACTGAAATAACATAGTGGCAGCAACACACATCAAAAAGATGGCAAAAAACTTCTTCAGTCTTGCCGTTGGCATTTGCGTGGCAAGCTTAGCACCAATCCTTGTTGTGAGCATTGATGTCGTAGCTATCGCTAACAAAGCAGGCACATAAACGTAACCGATACTGTATTGCGGTAAATTCTCGACTTGGTAACCGTGCAAAATAAAACCAATCATGCCCGATATTGCAATCGCAAAACCGCACACTGATGAAGAACCTACCGCTTTTTTCATCTCAATGCCATGCCGGTTCAAAAAAGGCACGGACAATGAACCCCCACCAATTCCCGCTAGGCTTGATACCACTCCGATTCCTGTACCACATAACGTAGTGATAAAAGCATTCGGCATAGGGTGATATTGCTGCATACGAATCGAGCGATACATCTGCACACTCAGGCACAACACGATCACACCAAACACTTTGGGTAGATATTGGCTTGGGATCCACTCTGCAACCGTAGAGCCAAAAAAGCCCCCTATCACCACACCAGGCATCAACCATTTGACGACAAATAAATCAACATTTCCCAGTTTTAAATGGTTTAACGCCGAAGAACCAGAAGTAAGAATGATGGTTGCCAATGAAGTCGCCAAAGCAAGCTGCATCGTGATCTCGGCAGAGACTCCGGCAGAAGGCAATAAAAAGAGCAGTGCTGGCACGACCAATAAACCACCGCCAATACCCAAGAGGCCAGCAAGCACACCAACTACCGCACCTAACAGCAACAGTAAAGCTAAGAGTTCAATATTCACATTTGGTTCCTATTTTTTGCCTGCGCGGACAAAACCAGCAAAACCATGCTTTTCGATATAGGCGAGCATCATATCGTAAATGTCTTGCCCGTAGGGTTGGGTTAACGCACGGTCAGCCAGTTGTTTTAGTTCCGCCAGTTCAGAGTGACGTACCAAATATTTTACTTTGGCGACGTTGGAGGTGTTCATACTCAAGGTGGTGTAGCCAAGGCCGATCAGTAACAAAGCACCGATAGGATCCCCTGCTAATTCTCCGCAGACACAGACTGGGATCTGATGGGTTTCACAAGTCACTTGGATCTGCTTGAGCGCCATCACAACCGCTGGGTGCATAGATTCATACACATCCGCAACACGAGCATTGTTACGATCCACCGCTAATAGGTACTGCGTTAAATCGTTAGTACCCACGGACACAAAATCAATTTTGTCAGCAATTAACGGCAGCAGATAGAGCATGGAAGGTACTTCAATCATGATGCCTATTTGCGGCATGACGATTCGCGGATCAATCAAGGAAACTTCTTGATAGGCTTGATAGATAAACTTCAAAGCATCATCCAACTCCTTCGCACCAGAGATCATCGGCAAGAGAATGGATAAATTACCCGACTCCGCACTGGCTTTGAGCATGGCTCGTAGCTGGATAATAAAAATATCAGGGTGATCTAAGGTGAAACGAATGCCACGCCAACCGAGAAACGGGTTATCTTCCTCAATCGGTAAGTAAGGCAAAGGCTTGTCACCACCGATATCCAACGTGCGCATCACTACTCGTTGATGAGGGTAGGTATTGAGCACATGGCGATATTGTAGAGTCTGCTCTTCTTCGGAAGGAAAACGGTGTTGCAGTAGAAAAGAAATTTCTGTGCGATACAGACCAACCCCATCCACTCCTTGATTCACTGCAATACTCGTATCGGCACTTAAGCCCGCGTTGAGTAGTAATTCCACGCGGGCACCATCAAGAGTAAAAGCAGGTTCACGAATCGCATCATTAACCATACGTGACAGCTCGCGCTCTTCACTGGCTAAAGCCCGATATTCATTAAGAATGGTTTTCGAAGGCGAGATAAAAAGCTTGCCACTATAACCATCCACAATACCTTTTTTGCCATTAAGTTCACGTAGATTGATCGACACCCCCATCACAGCAGGGATACCTAAGGCGCGAGACAGGATCGCCGCATGTGAATTCGCCGCTCCTTCGAGGGAAACCACAGCAAGCAGCTTATCTTTCGGCAATGCGGCTAGAATACTGGCTGTGAGTTCCCTCACCACCAAGATTACCGGCTTATCAATTTTCGGTTGCGCCGATTCGGTATTGAGCAAGAAAAACAGTAAACGCTGACCTAGTTCACGCACATCTTGCGCCCGTTCTCGCAAATAAACATCCGACATACGGGCAAAACGATTTGAGTAACTTTCCACAACTTGCCTAAGCGCCCAATCAGCCCGATCCCCTTTTTGGATCTGTGCTTTAAGATCATTGCGTAACATAGGATCGTTCAAAAGGTGGGTAAATAGGTCAAAAATAGCGAGTGCTTCTTTGTTGATATCGCCATCGAGCTTTTTACGCATCCGCCGAAAATCAGCCAATGCACTCTCGACTGCCAACGCAATTCGCTCCTGTTCTAGATCAACATCTAAGGTAGAAGCGGGCAAAACTTCTGAAAGATCCGGCTGAGTATCATCCCACCAGAATTCACCAATCGCCACCCCCGAAGAGGCGGCAACGCCAGTGATTGCCTGCTGTTTTTTGGATAACCGCCAATGCCCTTGGGTTTGAGCATGCGCTACCAACACAGCAAGTTGCGCAGCGAGCGTCACCAAAAATGAGACTTCCATTTCGCTAAATAAACGGGGAGATTTTTGCTGTACCACCAACACGCCGAGTATTTGTTTACGATGAATGATCGGGGTTCCAAGAAAAGAGTGGTACACCTCTTCGCCCAATTGCTTAACATATTTAAAGTTAGGATGTTTTGAGGCTTCCGCAAGATTGATAGGTTCAGCAGAACGCTTTACCAATCCGACCAAACCCTCATCAAAATCAATGTGAATTTTATCGCCTTTGAACTTGAGCCCTTGGGTTGCCATCAGTTCTAAGCGGTGCATCTCTTCATTGGCTAAGTAAACAGTGCAACACTCAGTGCTCATCGCTTCGCACGTCTGTTTTACAAAGATATCCAACGCCTGATAGACATCCTCTACCTTTGAAACCTGTTCGACTATATCCCTTAGCTGAGAAAGCATGCCTAGCCTCTGTATGTGTTGCGTTTACCCTTCACTTTCCGTTCTTTAAATGGCATCGCCAATGAAGCGAACTCTTTCATCGCACGGCGATAAACATCACGCTTAAACGATACCACTTGCCTCACTGGATACCAGTAAGTCACCCAACGCCAACCATCAAACTCAGGAGAACTGCCACGTTGCATGTTGATCTTAGATTCATCACACTCTAAACGCAGCAAGAACCATTTCTGTTTTTGTCCGATACAGACGGGTTGGGAATCCCAACGTACCAAACGCTTTGGCAGCTTATAACGCAGCCAATGGCGACTAGTAGCGATGACTTTGACATCCTTTTTGGTTAACCCAACCTCTTCATACAGTTCACGATACATGGCTTGTTCTGGAGATTCTCCATCATCAATTCCCCCTTGAGGAAACTGCCATGAGTGCTGCCCGTATCGTTTCGCCCAGAAAACCTGACCATGGTTGTTACAAATCACAATCCCGACATTCAGCCGGTAACCATCGCCATCGATCACTGGCAAACCTCTAGTAAATTCTTTAATTGCGTTGATTTTTCCACATATCCCCAAATGGAGCAAACTTACTATTGTGATTGGTCCTATATTTATTAGTAAATTGGGCAAAAAAGGATAAGTTCAGCTTCAAATCTAAGTTATCAACAATTTTATGAGACATACCACGCATTTATTCACGTTTTCTGTGAATAACCGTGTGAAGAAACCTTGGCGTTGTGCAAAAAAATCCATTTATCAACAAACACAATTCAGTCAAAAATCAGGGAAACAAAACATTAATTCTATAAAAACAATTAGTTATATT
>JBOFIW010000188.1:0-5453 GCA_051650365.1 Vibrio sp.
TGTTTTAATGCAACATCCCATAATCGCTCTTCTGGGCTCTGCTGCTCTTTTATTGAATCTAACCACGCAATCCCAAAAACGGGTGCAAATGAGCTCATGACTTCAGTAAATGTCCATTTTTTTGCACATGACGCACCTAAAAATGTGGTGTAGTCAAACACTGCGCTAATCCTTGCTTTTTCCATTCAGTCCCCCGACACGATTGGTAACACAGCGAAACCACTATTGACTAACCTTGTCTATATAGCAATACGATATAAAAAAATAGTCTGTTATGTTTCGCAATCGGTTTCAATCGCTATATAAAAACCAATCTGATAACACTGTGCCTACATTTTTAAAATGATATGTGTCTTGTTGATTAATATTTTATTGTTCAAACAAAAAACACAATCATTAATATGGGCATCTCTAAGCACAGTGCCGACAATACAGACAGATTGCACATAAAACACTCAAACTCTATTTCCGTGGATGTTTTAAACACTGGGCTTGCGCACAGAAGCAGGATAATCAACGGCTGCATTTTGTTTGTCTATTTACAATCCAGCTAGCAAGTCGGTATCATTTTCACGTTTCACTTCTACCCTACCAACCAATAGGCCGAACATGAATAACGATAAACGTCCGCTATATATCTCCTACGCAGGCCCAGCTCTTCTTAGTACTCCCCTGCTTAACAAAGGTAGCGCCTTCAGTGCTGAAGAACGAGCATCCTTTAATCTAGAAGGGTTGCTACCCGAGGCTACTGAAACCATTCAAGAACAAGTTGTGCGTGCCTATCAGCAATATCGTGGCTTTGAAAGCGATATGGATAAGCATATTTATCTACGCAACATTCAAGACACTAACGAAACCTTATTTTATCGTTTAGTGCAAAACCATATTTCCGAGATGATGCCGATCATCTATACCCCAACCGTTGGCGCGGCTTGTGAGAACTTCTCTAATATCTATCGCCGTGGCCGTGGTTTGTTTATTTCTTATGCCAACCGTGATCGCATTGATGACCTGCTCAACAATGCTGCAAACCACAACGTCAAAGTGATTGTGGTGACAGATGGTGAGCGTATTCTGGGCCTTGGTGATCAAGGTATCGGTGGCATGGGCATTCCAATTGGGAAGCTCTCGCTCTACACCGCCTGTGGTGGCATTAGCCCAGCGTATACTCTGCCTGTTGTATTGGATGTGGGTACCAATAACCCACAACGTCTTGCTGATCCTATGTACATGGGCTGGCGTCATCCTCGTATCACAGGGCCTGACTACGACAATTTCGTTGAAGAGTTTATGCAAGCGGTTCAACGCCGTTGGCCAGATGCGTTGATCCAGTTTGAAGATTTTGCCCAAAAGAACGCGATGCCGCTGCTTGAGCGCTATAAAAACCGCGTGTGTTGCTTCAACGATGATATTCAAGGTACGGCTGCGGTTACGGTAGGTTCATTGCTTGCAGCATGTAAAGCAGCTGGCAGCCAGCTCTCTGAGCAACGTATCACTTTCTTGGGGGCAGGCTCTGCCGGTTGTGGTATTGCTGAGGCGATCATTGCGCAAATGGTGTCTGAAGGCATCAGCGACGAACAAGCTCGTTCACAAGTTTACATGGTCGACCGCTGGGGTCTGCTGGAAGAAGGCATGCCAAACTTGCTCGATTTCCAACAGCGTTTGGTTCAGAAAAAGATCAACACACAGGATTGGACAACCGAGAACAACGGTTACTCACTGCATGATGTGATTCGTAATGCAAAACCCACTGTGCTGATCGGCGTTTCAGGTGCACCAGGGCTATTTAGTGAAGAGATCATCAAAGAGATGCATCAGCACTGCCCTCGACCAATCGTGTTCCCGCTTTCGAACCCAACAAGCCGTGTAGAAGCACTACCTAGCGATATCATTCGTTGGACTAATGGTGAAGCCTTAGTAGCAACAGGCAGCCCATTTGATCCCGTACTACACGAGGGAAAAACCTACCCAATTGTACAATGCAACAACAGCTATATTTTCCCAGGAATTGGCTTGGGTGTTTTGGCCGTAAATGCGCGTCGTGTTACCGACGAAATGTTGATGGAATCGAGCCGTGCATTGGCAAGCTGTTCACCACTAGCCATCAATGGTCATGGACCTCTGTTGCCACCACTAGAATCGATTCACTCAGTGTCGAAGAAAATTGCTCTCGCAGTAGCGAAAAAAGCTATTGAACAAGGTGTTGCTCCAGAAATTACCGATGAAGCACTTGAAGCCTCCATCGAGCAACACTTCTGGCAACCAGTCTACCGTCGTTACAAACGCACAGCGTTTTAACCTCATATGGAGAAGCCCCGGCTTTCAGGGGCTTTTTAATCAGATGCAATTATTGACGTTTCTCGCCCCTGCAGGTCAGATGTTACTGCCTTACCTCAGTGAAATTTCAACCGCTTTGATAGCCTGTACTTTGGTGATGCTCGGTGGTGAAATCAATGCTTTTTTGCGTGGAGCATTACGGAATCAACATTTTCTAGTACGCACGTTAGCGTTTATCTTTATAAACGCATTTGGATACGGTTTAATCATTGTCAAAGCGAGCCCTTACGTTGCTCGGACACTCGCACAACTGGATTCCGGCATGATGCTGACCGTTATCGTAAGCTGTTTTGTTGTGATAGGCCTATGGGCACAAAAAAATCATCAAATTTAATGCCGCGCTCAATTGCTTTAGCTATCGCAACTCAATGGCGGCGTTTCTCATGGCGCAAGTTAACCCGCGCCTTGTTGTTGATCTCTTTCGTTTCAACCGGAAGTCTGTTGGGGATTGATCGTTGGGTGACTTGGCAAACTCAACATAACATTATTAACGACACCCAAGACACTCCCCCTTTCCAAGTCGCGGTCGTTTTGGGAACCAGCAAATATATAGGTAAGACTCTCAACGAGTACTACACCCATCGGATTGATGCTGCTATTAAACTGTATCAACAAGGAAAAGTGCGTAATTTTCTACTCAGTGGAGATAATGCACACCGTTCCTACAACGAGCCTTGGACAATGAAGCGTGATTTATTGCGTGCGGGGATCCCTGCTGAGAATATTTCTCTGGATTATGCTGGGTTTCGGACGTTGGACTCGATTGTTCGCGCTAAACAAATCTTCGACACCAATAATTTCTTGATCATCACTCAGCGTTTTCACTGTGAGCGTGCGCTGTTTATTGCTCATTATCAAGATATTCAAGCATCCTGTTTAGCTGTACCTGGCCCTAGCAGCCATTCCGGTTTTAAAGTCCGCTTACGGGAAGTTTTTGCTAGAGCCTATGCAGTTTTTGATCTTTTTATCTTCGATACTCAACCCAAATTCCTTGGCCCGAAAGAGCCAATCATTGTTGAGAACAGTACTGTCGAGGGCAACCAAGATCAAAACGGAAATGAAGCTCCCAGTGAATAAGCCTTAGTACGTAATTAAAAGAAAAACAGCCGTTCGGCTGAACATGAATAAAATAAAAAAGCAAAATAATTAGAGCTAATTCGAATTCACCAGTAAGCCATAGTGAACTTCTGTTCGGTTGCGCCCAAGCCGTTTAGCTCGGTACAAAGCCTCATCAGCACGTGAAATCGTTTCGGTGATACGCTCATCGCACATTTGAGCAACGCCGATGCTGCATGTTAAATCTCCACCGTGTATCCACTGGTGTTGCTCGACTCTCACTCGTAAGCGTTCTGCGAGCTCAACGGCTTGTTCAAGGTTTGTCTGTGCACAAAACACTACAAACTCCTCACCACCCCAACGCACCAATTTGTCACTCTCCCGAATTTCACGGTTGAGCACCAAAGCAAATTCACGCAAAAGATCATCACCGAGTGAATGTCCATAAACATCATTTATCTGCTTAAAGTAATCAATATCAATGAACAACACACTAAACTGGTTCAACTGCCAACGCACAAGGCGAGCTTGATCTTGCAACCAGTCACGGATGCCATGGCGGTTAATTGCTCCAGTCAATGCATCACGATGCGCCATTTCAACAAACTTCATATTTTGTTCATGCAAAGAATGATTTAAACGCTGCAAATGCTCTTGACGCATGCGTGCCTGTAACGCTTCTCGGCGGTTACGACGAATTTCTAACGCGGATAACCAAGCCCCTGCTGTAGCCCACATGATCAACATGGCTAAAAAAAGCTTCTCCCCAGCCACATAATCACCAATCAATTCAACTTGATGTAATTTCAATTGATATTGACCTAACGGGCTTCCAGAGCCTGTTGCGAATTCGATTTTATTGACATTGGAAAACTCAGGTGCTGAATTTTCAATAGAAATACGGTTATCGACTAGCCACCATGTCATCACTTGTAAACTGCGAATGGGAATCTCGATATTGCCTTTACCTACACCTGGAGTAAACTCTAATCCATTGTATTTATGGGTATATTCATCATCAGTTGTAGAATAAAGCGAATTGAAATTACGCAAATATAAACGCATTGCTGCTGGCTCTACAGTCGGCCCCTGCAAGTCAACATTAAGTCGTATGGTGTGAATATCACTCAGATCTAAGCCTAGAGTGGGATCTGGATTGAGGTGGATCGAAATTCCGCAATATGGCCATGCATATTTACTAGTAATCAGTTCACAATCGATCTTCGCGGTATTCCCCTCAATCAATATAGAACTGGTTGATGCACCACCCGCGGCTTGGTCATTGGTGGTGAAAAACGCATAGTGTTGTGGAGAAATAACCACACGCTTTGCTGAGCCAAATTGCCAGTAAAGCAATACAGTCACTATGGTAGTGACAACTAACCCTAACAGCACTCTTGGCACCACTTTCACAACATACTCCAGTGTCTAACCGGTAATTAAAAAGCTCACTCTTAATAGAACCCAACCAATAAGGAGAGATTGATTCCAAAAATAATCACCGTACATCATTTTGTCACTGCTTTTTTATTGTTACAAGCTTCATTTTCAGAGGCATTTCACCTTTTGCTAAAACAAAGAAATGCACACCTATTAAGTGGTATGCAAACGGATAAAAACATAAAGATTAAAAGCTATTTTTAGCTGATAGCAAACCGCCTTCAGCTACTGATAAATTATTCATTGGGAAACTTTGCAAAACAGCCACTAAGCACACTAAATAACCGATCAATTTCCGCTGTCGTGTTGTAGTGCATCAAACCAATTCGCAACACTCCACCTCTTTCTTCTAACCCGAGCTGACGAATAAGACCCAACGCATAAAAATGGCCATTCCATACGCAGATATTTTGCTCACCCAACATTTTTGCGATCGACAAAGGTGAACCTTCTCGAATGGTCAGAGCAAAAGTAGGCGTCCGTAAATCGGACTGTTGAATACCATGCAACTGCAATTCTGGGAAATCAGTCAGTTTGTGAAGAAAGTATTCACTCAGTCGTTGTTCATGCTCTTGGTATTGCCGATAGCTTGCCATTAATCGCTCGCGCAAAGATTCCTT
>JBOFIW010000189.1:0-5954 GCA_051650365.1 Vibrio sp.
CCAATAAAAGCCAACAACCGCTCTTTACCCTCCTGTGATAGGCGAATGATGATTGGTACTAGTAGTAAGGGAACCAAGATCGTATCAACCAAATACGCCAAACCAGAGGTGCCAAAACGCATAAGTCCATACACAATGACGGCGAATATGGACAGCATAGCGAACAACCAAGCCTGTTTTATGGTTTGCAAAGGTTTAATCAGCCCCCAAAAACCAACACGTAAAATCAACAGGGCAAAGGCCCCCATACTCAAATAAGAGTAGAGATGGATTTTAATAAGTGGGTTTCCGCCTTCAGAAACGTATTGAATACCCAAATTCTCAAGCAAGTAGGCACCGAGCAAAAATGCACTGAGTATTGTTAACATTATCCAGCGAGTGAGAATACGCTCAGTCAACTTAACCTCCACAATGAAAAGAGTCGATGACGAACATTAAAAGCATTCAAGATCCACAAACTCACGCCATACAAAACAACCGATGAAGCAACATAGAAAATCAGTGCTAACGAGGGGGTACTCACAAGAGAGAGTTTTTTGATTTCATGCAGATAAAACCCCATAGTCAACGCTGAAATCAATGCTTTGACACCATCACTCCCTATCTGATAACGATAGCTCGCACGCCATGAGCTAATGAAAGACAATACGGCCACCAAGCTGCTGACCAACAGCAACGTCAAGGCTGCGCCCATCATTCCAAACTGATTTAACATGACAGGTAGCAACACCAGACTCGTGAGTAGCCCCACCATGGAAATCCAGAGTAATTGGCGAGTTTGCAATAAAAACTGTAAGCCATGATCCAGATAGTGGCCTTTAAAATTGATCAGGAAGATAGCCAACGCGAGAACCCAAAATAGCGCAGTAGAACCACTCAAATACTGCTGACCTAAAAAGAGCGTGATGATTTCCTCTTGCAATAAGCCTACGCCAAGCAGTGCCGGAATCGTCAACGTCAGCAGTAAATGAAGGTAAGTTTGGTGCTGTCGCAGCAACATAGGGCGATCTTCCGTGCACTTGGCCAGATTGGGATAAAGCGGCACAGAGATCACCATGAACACTAAACCCAGTACACCCATCAATAAATTTGCCTGCGCAGCATAAATGCCGGTTTCATTCATCCCACTAAAATGGGCGATGAACAACCGGTCCACTCGACCACCGAGCACACTGATCCCCCCCGCGAGCATGATCGGTACACCATAGGCAAACAAACGTTTTAACATTGAGACATGCCATTTAGGTTGGCTCGGGGAACCCAGTACCAGAGCGCCGATACCATAACTCAAGGTTAACGCCAACAGGGCCGATTCCATCGTTGCCGAGAAAAACAGCAGTAACAGCGAAATCACCACCGAAGCGACAGATTGCAATAAAGTAGCTTGGCGATAAACGCTCAACCGCTCCGTCAGCCGACTTAACTCCAATTGATATTGAAACAGCGATTTCACGAACAACAGAGCACACAACACCAGTAGCAGTGAACCACTCAACTGCTGATAGGCATACAAAGCCACTGCAATCACCAAAAAGCCAATCAACGATCCTAGCAGTGCGGTTAAAGAGATGGATTGCACCAACTCTTGTTGTTCTTGTGCTGAATAGGCTGGATAGAGACGTAACATAGAGGTATTGAGCCACTGGGTACTAAAAGCACGCACCAACTCTAAAATCACCATAGCAACCGCCAACACCCCATAGTTTTGTGGCGATAAAAAGCGAGTTTGAATCGCGATCAACACAAAGACACTCAGAGCGGAAAACACTTGAACAGGGGCATATTTGAGTAGGCTGGCAATCAACTCAGCACCTCTCGATATAAGCTCTGGTAATGTTCAATCACATTCTCTACTGCAAACTGATCACGTAAATACGCTTGGGCGGCTTGGGTATCCGACATTTTGATCTCATCAATATGCTCCGCAATCATGGCTTCATCACCTTCTTGCATAAACACCACCCCCAGTTTGGCAAACTCTTGTTGGCGTTCACCTAAAATTCCCACTGGCGTGCTGATTAATGGCAAACCGGCTGCCAACATTTCCAATGGGGCTAAACCAAACGTTTCTTGGGCCGAAGTAAACACCCCCACATCGGCTTGCTGATACTGTTGTACTATCTCGCGTTGATTGAGCTGGCCAAGAAAACTTACCTGTTGTTCAAGCTCACTCTCTTCTACCAACTGTTGCAATTGGGCATAGTAGGCAGAATCCATGTTGGGGCCAATAATGCGCAAGGTCGCTGCGTGGCCACGCTGTTTAAGTTCACCCACTAAGAGAATGGCACGCTCAATCCGTTTTCGGCGCGTGATAAGCGCACAAGTCACTAAATTCATGCTGGTCTTGGTAAAACGCTGGCCATCGGTATTCGTCAAGAAATATTCAGGATCCACCGGATTACCAATTACATGAATGGACTTTTCAGTCCAAGTTCGTAACGCTTGATGCAGCTCTTCTCCGACGCAAGTATAGGTATCGACAGAAAAATCACTCACCCAAGGAATAACTTGCTCATAAAGAAAATCATTGAGTGTTGAAACAGGCTTACGACCAATCTTGCGATAAGAATGCAAAGTCAAAACCCGCTGAGCTTTGCTACCGATCCCCAGCATCCAACTGTTTAAGTGAGCATGCACCAGATCCGGTTGAAAGACTCGCAGCTGCTCTTGGATCCGCAGCCACCCCGAAATGAGACTAGGCAGAGGCAACCCAAAACGTTTTTCACGTAATGGACACACCACCACTTCAATACTTTCCGAGAGATAAACCACCTCACCGCTGTAATCGTGCTGATTCAGTGGGTCAAAGGCTAACACTCGGTAGCGATATGGACGCTCTTGTGTGGCCAGTTGGCGCACCAACATTTGACACACCGAATCCACACCACCCAGATTTTTTTCACCCCAATTCAAGGTGGAAAGAGGCATGATGAGTAACACTTTCTTCATGGCTGCATTTCCTGCGGTACCGGATAGCGGATATAAGCTTGATCGCTCTGAGTATTGAGCGCACGCCCCGGATTCCCGACCACCACGGTGTTAGCCGGCACATCACGGATGACTACAGCCCCAGCACCAATCAAAGCACCATCACCAATTGTGATATTTTCAACAATCGACACATGTGGCCCAATGTAGACCTGATCGCCAATCGTGGCCGCTTTACCTTGGTTCGAGCCAATCACCGTAAACGGACTTAAATTGCAATTGGCTCCAATGGTGGCCGTGCTGTTCACAATGACACCGGTAGCGTGCCCGAGGTACAGCCCCGGCCCCACTTGGGTCTCTTTCGGTAATTGGATTTGATAACGTACCGACAGCATACGGTGCATAAGACGAGCCACGGTGCGGATCAGCACATTCTGGCTTCGGCAAAGCCGAAACCAGAACATGTAGGCAAAGCCAGCGTTGAGCAGGAGATTTTTTATCACTAGCCCAACACTCACTCGACCGGTATGCCGATAAAGATCGGCTTTGATCAGCCCCCAAGGTGAACTCATGCCACCACTCCTCGGGTATCAATCACCACTTTTTTGGCAAACTCAGTTTTGTCTGCGGCTTTGAACTCTTTGTGATCCACCAACACAACAATAATGTTAGCGAACTCCATCGCGCGTTCAAAAGAGACTAACTCAATACCTTGTTCAACCAATTTGGCGGGAAGTTCACGAATATTGGGCTCTACCGCTACCAACTGCCCAATTTGCTCTTTTGCCAGTTGTTTAGTGATTTCCATTGCAGGACTTTCACGCAAATCATCAATATCCGCTTTAAACGCCAAGCCAAGGCAAGCAATGATCGGCTTTTTAAATTGATCAGCCGCTTGTTTGACTTGATCAACCACCCAATGCGGTTTGCCATCATTCACTTCACGCGCGGTACGGATTAATTGAGCCTCATCTGGGCAACTATTGACGATAAACCATGGATCTACTGCAATACAGTGTCCACCTACACCTGGGCCAGGGTTGAGAATACTCACGCGTGGATGGCGGTTAGCAAGACGGATCAACTCCCACACGTTAATTTTTAACTTGTCACACACCAGAGATAGCTCATTGGCAAACGCGATATTGACGTCTCGGAAGGAGTTTTCGGTCAGCTTCGCCATTTCTGCCGTACGTGCGTTGGTCACAATACATTCACCTTTAACAAAGGTTTTGTACAACGCAACCGCTTTTTCACTACAAGTTTTACTGATTCCACCAATCACGCGATCGTTACTCACCAACTCTTGCAGTACATAGCCAGGTAATACACGCTCAGGGCAATAAGCGATTTTTACATCCGCAGCCACGCCTTTTTGCTGTGGGAAAGTCAGATCCGGACGCGCTTCGGCAAGCCACTGCGCCATTTTTTCTGTTGTTCCGACGGGTGAAGTACTTTCCAATACCACCAAATTACCTTTGGCGAGTACTGGAGCAATAGTTTTTGCGGCAGCTTCGATATAACTCAGATCTGGCTCGTGATTATCCCCTTTAAATGGTGTAGGAACGGCCACCAAGAATGCATCGGCGGGTTCAGCGGTTAAGGTTGCTTTGAGCTTACCCGTCATTACTGCACTGCGCACCACGATATCTAAATCAGGCTCAACAATATGAATTTCGCCTTTATTAATGGTGTCAACTGCATGGGCATTGACATCAACCCCAACCACATCCAAACCACGTGAAGCCAATACGGCGGCAGTAGGCAAACCAATATAGCCCAAGCCAATCACTGAAACTTTACTAAACATCTTCCATCCCCTAATGAATCTATTTCGCTAAAATGTCTGCAATACGCTGGCATGCTTGACCGTCCCCATATGGGTTATGCGCTTGGCTCATCATTTGATAAGCCTGTGGATTAGTCAGCAGCAAGCTCAATGCATCACAAATTTGTTGTTGATCAGTACCGACCAATTTCACCGTTCCCGCAGCAACGGCTTCTGGCCGTTCTGTTGTTTCACGCATCACTAACACCGGTTTTCCAAGCGAAGGAGCTTCTTCTTGAATGCCACCAGAATCGGTCAAAATAATGTGCGCACGATCCATCAGATACACAAAAGGCAAATACTGTTGCGGTTCAATCAACACAATATTGTCCACACCTTTCAAAAGCGTATTCACCGGCTCACGAACATTTGGATTCAGGTGTACAGGATAGAGAATTTGGCACTCAGGATGTTGCTCTGCGGTACTCAATAAAGCTTGGCAGATACGCTCAAAACCACCACCAAAGCTCTCTCGGCGATGCCCAGTCACTAAAATCAGTTTTTTACTCGCATCAAGCATCGGAAACTGGCTATCTAAGGTGGCCAGCAAATCACCATCTGCACGGATTTTATCGCGGATAGTCAGCAAGGCATCAATCACCGTATTACCAGTTACAAAGATCTTTTCTGGGTGGTAATTCTCTTGCAGTAAATTGGCTCGGGACGTTTCAGTCGGTGCGAAATGGTATTCGGTGAGTACCGCCGCCAATTTGCGATTTCCTTCTTCAGGCCAAGGTGAGTAGATATTGCCAGTTCTTAACCCCGCTTCGACGTGCCCGACTGGAATCTGTTGATAATACGCCGCTAGCGATGCTGCAAACGTAGTTGCGGTATCACCATGCACCAATACAATATCCGGCTTGTCATCACTCAACACTTGCTGCATCCCGAGCAAAATCTTGCTCGTCACACCACTTAAGGTTTGTCCTGGCTCCATAATGTTAAGATCAAAATCCGGCGTGATCGCAAAAAGCTCCAGCACTTGATCCAACATTTCACGATGCTGCCCTGTCACACAGACTTTCAAGACAAAACGATGGTCTTGTTCAAGCTGCTTTACTAACGGCGCCATCTTGATCGCTTCAGGGCGCGTACCAAATACGATTAGAACCTTTTTCATGTTCCACTATCCTCTTCAAACATGAATTCCACTAAACACAGGCAACAAAAAACCACATCCCTTAAATAAGAAACTTCA
>JBOFIW010000190.1:0-5544 GCA_051650365.1 Vibrio sp.
GACGTCCCCGTCAAAGAGCTATTCCAGTCCGTCTGTGAGTTATTTGAATATGCCGGCTAAACGCTCGCTCAACTAAAAATTTTGGGTCACGTCATCACGTCTGTGGCGTGACCAAATTCACATCTTAGAAAGTTCACACTCTCAATCGAAAAACAAATAACCAATTGAAATAAAACGAGTATATTTACAGATTGCTCAGAGTCCCCCTGTCTAACAAATGAGTTAATCACACTATAAATTTTAACAGTCATGTAATTATCTGTTGTTTTTTTGGTATGATTCTGTCGCTTTATCGCTCTTTTTGGCGCATAAAGCCACATTTCTCAGGCAGGAAACTTAAGGCCATACTCATGCTTTGAGCCAAATTACCAATGAAGGAAGGGAAATTCATGTCATTACCTAAAATAATCAAAATGGGTGCAATCGCAGCCGCCGTCATCGGCTCGGGTGTTGTTAACGCACAGGATTTCATTACGATCGGAACCGGCTCGGTCACTGGGGTTTACTACCCTACTGGTGGTGCCATTTGTAAATTAGTGAACAAAGATCGTAAAGATCACAATATTCGTTGTTCGGTTGAATCCACTGGCGGCTCTATCTACAACGTTAACACCATTCGTTCAGGTGAACTGGACTTCGGCATCGTACAGTCCGATTGGCAATACCATGGTTATAACGGTACCAGCGAATTTGCAGAGCAAGGCCCATACAAAAAGCTGCGTGCCGTGTTCTCACTCCACACCGAGCCGTTCAACATCATCGCTCGTGCAGACTCAGGTATTGAAAACGTGAAAGACCTAGCAGGTAAACGCGTTAACATCGGCAACCCTGGTTCTGGTGATCGCGCGACCATGCAAGTGGTAATGGATGCTTTCGGTTGGACAAATGATAGCTTTAAACTAGCGTCTGAACTGAAAGGTTCTGAGCGTTCTCAGGCTTTGTGTGACAACAAGATTGACGCCTTCATCTACATGGTTGGCCATCCAAATGGTGCAATAAAAGAAGCTACCACCTCTTGCGCTGCGAAATTGGTTCCTGCAACAGGCCCTGAAATCGAAAAAGTCGTGGCCAACAACCCTTACTATGCATACAGCGTCGTGCCAGCAGGCATGTACAGCGGTACAGATCAAGATGTGAAAAGCTTCGGTGTAGCGGCAACGCTAGTAACTACTGAAGATGTCTCTGAAGCGGTAGTGTACAACGTGACCAAAGCGGTATTCGAAAACTTCGATACCTTTACTCGTCTGCATCCTGCCTTTGCTAGCCTCAAAAAAGAAGATATGGTCACCGCAGGGAACTCGATTCCTCTTCACCCTGGTGCCATTAAATACTACAAAGAAGTTGGTTTGATTAAGTAACTCGTTTTTACTCTGGAGAGGGAAGTTCCTTCTCCAATAAATAACGATAAGTTACTGATTAATAAAAGAGGAGGCGGTAGCCTCCTCATTAGTATCACATTCTCTTTTGGTGATATTACTTTCAGGTACAACACTCTCAGTACCGATGACAGAACTATGGAACATCAATAATAAGGATAAGGTACATGACGCAAACAACAACACCGTCGCAAGATGTGCAGGAGATGGTGGCACAAGCGGATACAGGAGCAAGAAGCCCTCATGGGATTTCAGGACGCATACTGTGGTTCGTGCCGCTCTGTTGGTCACTGTTCCAGCTTTGGTACGCCTCACCACTTCCCTTTATTTTCGATTTTGGCGTACTTAACGACACGCAAGCTCGCTCCATTCACTTAACTTTTGCGGTTTTTCTTGCTTTTACTGCTTATCCAGCAATGAAAGGTTCACCGCGCGATCGTATCCCTTTGATGGATTGGGTTTTAGCGCTAGCGGGCAGCTTTTCAGCGGCTTACATCTATCTGTTTTACGCCGAGTTAGCAGGACGCTCAGGAGCCCCGACTCAATGGGATGTGATTATGTCTGTTATGGGTATGATCCTGCTTTTAGAAGCGACCCGCCGTGCGTTAGGCCCACCGCTGATGATGGTGGCGGCATTATTCTTACTCTACACCTTCGCAGGCCCTTACATGCCCGATGTGATTGCCCACAAAGGGGCAAGCTTGAACAAAGCGATGTCACACTTGTGGCTAACCACTGAAGGGGTATTTGGTGTCGCACTTGGGGTTTCAACCTCGTTTGTTTTCCTGTTTGTGCTGTTTGGTGCCATGTTGGAACGTGCCGGTGCGGGAGCCTACTTCATCAAGGTCGCCTTCTCTATGCTCGGGCACATGCGTGGCGGCCCAGCCAAAGCGGCAGTAGTAGCTTCTGGCCTCTCGGGGCTAGTATCGGGCTCTTCGATTGCTAACGTAGTCACCACTGGCACCTTTACCATTCCGCTCATGAAACGCGTTGGTTTTCCTGGAACCAAAGCGGGTGCCGTGGAAGTAGCCGCTTCCACCAACGGCCAGTTAACTCCGCCAATCATGGGGGCAGCCGCTTTCTTGATGGTGGAATACGTCGGGATTTCTTATGTTGAAGTGATTAAAGCGGCGATCCTGCCAGCGCTGATTTCCTATATCGCATTGATCTACATTGTTCACCTTGAAGCTTGTAAAGCGGGCATGAGTGGCCTTCCTCGTCGTAATCAGTCGACTTTAGCTCAAAAGCTACTCTCTTTTACCGCAACGATTCTTGGCTTATGCGTGATCAGCGCGCTGGTTTATTACGGTATCGGTTGGACAAAAGAAGCCTTTGGCGCAGCCGCGACCCCTATTCTTACCGCGGTGTTATTGGTGGCTTACGTTGGGCTGGTAAAAGTTTCCGCTCCGTATGCAAAAGAAGGGCTGGGTATTGATGAAGACTTACAGTTCGTCCCTGATGTCGCTCCAACGCTAAAATCGGGCTTACACTATTTACTGCCGATTGTGGTTTTGGTGTGGTGTTTAACGGTTGAGCGCTTCTCGCCTGGCTTATCGGCATTCTGGGCCAGCGTATTTATGATCTTCATCCTATTAACGCAACGCCCACTAATGGCTCTATTTAACCGCACCGGTTCACTTGGCGATGCCGCTAAAGAAGGGGTGAGTGACCTTTTTGAAAGCTTAGTTTCAGGCGCACGTAATATGATCGGTATCGGGGTGGCAACGGCTGCTGCGGGTACGGTGGTAGGCGTAGTCACCCTCACAGGGATTGGGCTAGTGATGACCGATTTTGTCGAGTTCATCTCTGGCGGTAATTTGATGTTAATGCTGATTTTTACCGCGGTGATCAGCTTGATCCTTGGCATGGGTTTGCCAACCACGGCCAACTACATTGTGGTTTCCACCTTGATGGCTCCCGTGATCGTCACCTTAGGGGCCGAGCATGGCTTGATCATCCCTCTGATTGCGGTACATCTGTTCGTGTTCTACTTCGGCATCTTGGCCGATGATACACCTCCCGTGGGCTTAGCCGCTTTTGCTGCCGCGGCGATCGCTAAATCGGATCCTATCCGTACCGGTATTCAAGGTTTCGCCTACGATATACGGACGGCGATTCTACCATTCATGTTTGTATTTAATACCCAGCTCCTATTAATGGGGATTGATTCTTGGTGGCACTTAATGCTCACCATACTCTCTTCCATTACGGCCATGTTGTTGTTTTCCGCAGCAACACAGGGGTGGTGGCTAACCAAAACCAAATGGTGGGAAGTGATCGCGCTACTAGTATTAACCTTTACCTTTTTCCGCCCTGGTTTTTGGTGGGATATGGTCTACCCCGCTCAAGTCATGTATGCCGGAACCAAGTTAGAGCAGATAGTGGAACAAACACCAGTAGGTCAGCCAATCCAAATGATCGTGGCTGGGGAAAATCTCAAAGGCGAATACACCTCCAAAACTGTACAGTTACCATTTGAAGATCGCGCTGTCGGTGCTCAAACGCGAATTGCTTCTATGGGTTTAACCTTGCTCAATGAGAAAAACCGCATGTTGGTCGAGATGGTGGAATTTGGTAGCCCAGCCGAAGCGGCAGGTATCGACTTTGATTGGGAAATCCGCTCGGTCGTGGTCGATAGCGATCGTCCAATGAAAGAATGGGTATTCCTGCCAGCAATTTTGCTCACTCTGCTGCTGGCTTGGAACCAAAAAAGACGGATAAAAAAGACATAACAAGGTGCGGCGTCAATATGCCTGAGTCAAATCAGGCATATACTTAAGGCATCAATGAATCATCACCAACCCATCCTCAAGACTCATAATGAGAGTGGACAATAACAATAGAGAGAGTCATGTATAAACATATTCTTGTTCCGGTTGATTTGAATGAACAAGGCTTTGCTGACAAGGCAGTACAACACGCCGTCTGGCATGCCAAACATTCCAACGCCGAAATTCACTTGCTGAACGTGTTGCCTGGCATTCACATGTCTATGGTGGCGACCTATTTTCCAAAAGATGCCGCTGCACTGATGAAAAACGATGTGCGGGCTCAGCTCAAAGCATTTGCCGATAAACACATTGATGAAGAGATTGTTTACAAGCTGCATATTGCGGAAGGCAAAGCTTACGCCACCATCCTTGATTATGCCGAACGTTTAGGAGCTGACCTCATCGTCATGCCAAGCCACAAACGCTCACGCATTGATAAAGTCATGCTTGGCTCTGTAGCAAGTAAAGTGGTAGAAAACTCCCCGATCAACGTATTGGTCGTGAAGCCGCAAGGTTAATTGACCACAATTTTTAATATGTCACTCAAGGCGCTTCATAGCGCCTTTTTTATTCACTGATTCCTATCGCATTGATTGGTTTTTCCTGCTTGATGAATTGAGAATTATTATCAATAATAACTCCATCAAACAAGATCAGGTGGACTGAATCATGAAAAAGACATTAAGTTTTGCAGCAATACACTTTACCATCGCGTTTACGGTAGCGTATGTACTGACAGGTGATGTCCTTCTCGGCAGCCTGATTGCGATGCTCGAACCTATGGTGAACACTGTCGCGTTTTACTTCCATGAAAAAGCATGGGCCAATTCGCCAACGTTGCGCCGCTTTGCGGGCGATACCCGAATCAAAACCGCTAGCTTCGCGACCATCCACTTTAGCGTGGCGTTTAGTGTGGCTTACCTGTTGACGGGAAGTTGGTTAGTGGGTGGGGTGATGGCGATGATCGAACCGAGCATCAATACCTGTGCTTACTACTTCCATGAGAAAGTATGGCAAAGCAAGCACTCTGGCCATTTGGGTTGCGCTCATTAAGTGATTAAAATTTCGATCGAGACGCCTTCTGTATGAAGGCGTTTTGCTTTTTGATGAAAAGGAATTTTATAGCGGGAAATGACTCACGCAGTGCGCTTCACTCAAACCAAGCTGAAAACGCTTCATTTGCCCATCTAATTGTACGGTGATGATGTAGAGATCCTCTGTTCTAGGGCGGCGTACATCGTAAATCTTAGGAGCATCAACCTGAAACAGCACACTCGCGTGATCACTGCGCACATCAATCGGCACTTGATAAGTCCGCCCATCAAATTTCACCGCAGCAGAAACCAGCCCCGGAGAGTAAGTGGTGAAAAACAGATTCACCAACAACTCACAGCCAC
>JBOFIW010000191.1:0-1329 GCA_051650365.1 Vibrio sp.
CCTAGTGTTTTGGAAGCTCTTTGCTTTTCCAGAGTTTGAAAATGGCGGGCAACACGAGCAGAGTCAGCAAGAGTGCGGATGCCATACCGCCAATCATTGGGGCTGCGATGCGTTGCATCACCTCCGATCCTGTACCTTCGCCATACATAATGGGGATAAGGCCAATGATCACCGTCAGAACCGTCATCATGACTGGGCGCACGCGTAAACCAGCCCCTTCACGAATAGCTTCAGTGAGATCTTTCATACTCAGTAACTGAAGATTTTCTTCGGCATCCAACTTTTTGTAGTGCCATGCTTGGTTGAGATAAACCAACATAATCACGCCTGTTTCTACGGCCACACCGGCAAGGGCGATAAAGCCTACACCGACAGCAATAGAGAAATTGTAGTCGAGGTAGTGCATGAGCCATAGCCCACCAACCAAGGAGAGAGGAAGCGTTGTCATGATAATGAGCACTTCGCCCACGCGTCGGAAGCTGAAATACAGCAGCAGCATGATGATGGCGATCGTGATTGGCACCACGACACTTAAACGCTCTTTGGCGCGTTCCATGTATTCATATTGGCCAGACCAATTCAGCGCATAACCGGCAGGCAGAGCCAGTTGATCGGCTACAGCTTGCTGCGCTTCTTGTACGTAAGTACCCAGATCGCGACCATCAATATCCACAAACACCCAGCCATTCGGGCGTGCGTTTTCGGTTTTGATCATCGGTGGGCCATCTTCGTAGCGAATGTCAGCGACATCAGCCAGTGCAATACGCGCACCGTTTGGAGTGACGAGTGGTAAGTTTTGCAGTTTCACCACCGAGTCACGGTAATCTTGCGGGTAGCGAACGTTAATCGGGTAACGCTCCAGTCCTTCAATGGTTTCACCCACATTCATACCGCCGACAGCGGTGGAGATGACTTGCTGCACATCTTTAATGCTTAAGCCATAACGTGCGGCGGCGCGGCGTTTGATATCAATGGTCACGTAACGTCCACCCGCCACTCGCTCAGCATAAACAGAAGCAGTGCCTTGAACACTTTTCAGGATCGGCTCAAGTTGCGCACCAATTTTCTCAATCTCCTTCAGTTCTGGGCCTGAGATTTTGATTCCGATTGGCGTTTTAATACCGGTTGCGAGCATGTCGATACGTGTTTTAATCGGCATAACCCAAGCATTAGTTAAGCCCGGGAACTGTACCAGATTATCAAACTCCTTACGCAGCGATTCAGTGGTGACACCTTCACGCCATTGGTCACGAGGCTTCAACTGAATCACAGTTTCAATCATGGTAAGCGGCGCAGGGTCGGTAGCGGAATCCGCACGGCCAATTTTTC
>JBOFIW010000192.1:0-2541 GCA_051650365.1 Vibrio sp.
TGATTCGTAATTAGCTTCGTGGGTTTAGTCTCCCCCTTGCTGTGTTAATATAATCGTCCCAACTCTCATAGAGATAAGCATGTTAGAAGTAAAAAATCTCACCGCCATTCGAGATGAACGGGTCTTATTTGAATCGCTCTCTTTCGAGATTCATGCAGGCGAATTAGTCCAGATTGAAGGCCGCAATGGTACGGGGAAAACCACCTTGTTGCGGATCATTGCCGGTCTTGGAGAGAGCGAATGTGGTGAAATCCTTTGGCAGCAGAAAAAAATTCAAAGTGATCGTGAGAGCTATCATCAAGATTTGCTGTTTTTGGGGCACCAAACGGGAATTAAGCGGGAACTCACCGCATTAGAAAACTTACGCTTTTATCAAGCAGTTCACCAACAAGTTATTGATGAAACAGCTATATTTCAAGCTTTGGTAAAGGTTGGTCTTGTTGGCCGAGAAGATGTGCCAGTGGCTCAACTCTCTGCTGGGCAACAGCGCCGTGTAGCACTGGCAAGATTATGGTTAAGTCAAAAGCGGCTATGGATTTTAGATGAGCCGTTGACGGCGATAGATAAACAAGGCGTTAAAGTGCTTGAAGCACTGTTTTTAAGCCATGCCGAGCAAGGGGGAATTGTGATCCTAACCACGCACCAAGATATGTTTGCGGACAATCCCAAGCTACGCAAAATTCGCCTCGGTGGTGAGATGTCATGATCGCTGCCTTTACTCAGTTTATCCGCCGTGAACTCTTGATTGCTTTTCGTCGTCAAGCGGATGTGTTTAACCCACTGTGGTTTTTCATCATAGTGATTACCTTGTTCCCACTCAGTGTGGGACCTGAGCCCGCTTTGCTCGCGCGAATTGCTCCAGGTATTGTCTGGGTTGCGGCACTGTTGGCGGCATTGCTCTCTTTAGAGCGACTATTTCGTGATGACTTTCAAGATGGTGCGCTAGAGCAATCAATGTTGACACCACTGCCGCTATCCGTTGTGGTTATGGCGAAAGTGATTGCTCACTGGCTATTGACTGGTTTACCGCTGATTTTGTTAAGCCCACTACTGGCGATTTTGCTTTCTTTTGATAGTTCAACTTGGTTAGCGGTTGTATTAACTCTTTTGTTGGGTACACCAACCTTAAGTTTTATTGGTGCGATTGGAGTGGCTTTGACGGTAGGGCTACAGAAAGGGGGAGTGCTGCTGAGTTTATTGGTATTACCGCTCTTTATCCCAGTATTGATATTTGCTACATCAGCCATTGATGCCGCAGCACTGGGTATGCCGTATAACGGACAATTGGCCATTTTGGCCGCAATGCTGATGGGTTCAATGACCTTGACCCCATTTGCAATCAGTGCAGCGTTACGAGTAAGTGTTCATTGATTGTTCTCGATCAAGCACGAAAATACAGCGTTAGATAAATTATAATAACTTAGTTAAAACTCAATAAATTGAAAGCAAAGTGAGATAAACATGTGGAAATGGCTTCATCCCTACGCCAAACCAGACGCGGCATACCATCTTTGCGGTAAGTTGCTACCTTGGTTTGCCAGTTTAGGATTCCTGTTTCTCGCGGTAGGGACTGTGCTTGGCTTAGCCTATGCACCGGCAGATTACCAGCAGGGTGACAGTTTCCGTATCATCTATATCCATGTACCTGCAGCGATATGGTCAATGGGTGTTTATATGTCGATGGCGATTGCGGCCTTCATTGGTATTGTCTGGCAAATTCGTATTTCGGATATGGCCGCGTTGGCTATGGCCCCGATTGGTGCGGTGTACACCTTTATTGCTCTTATCACCGGTGCAGTTTGGGGCAAACCCATGTGGGGCGCTTGGTGGGTATGGGATGCCCGTTTAACTTCTGAGCTTGTACTCCTGTTCCTTTATTTGGGCGTGATCGCGCTTTATCATGCATTTGATGATCAAAAAACCGCAGCAAAAGCCGCTGGGATTTTAGCCATTGTAGGCGTCATCAATCTACCCATCATCCATTTCTCTGTTGAGTGGTGGAACACCTTGCACCAAGGCGCGACGATCACTAAGTTCGCCAAGCCGTCGATCGCTCCTGACATGTTATGGCCACTGTTGTCTTGTATTTTTGGCTTTGCTTTCTTCTTCGCTGCCGTGACTATGATCCGCTTACGTAATGAAATCCTTAGCCGAGAAAGTCATCGCCCGTGGGTTTGTGACTTAGCTAACCAATCTGTGCGAGGAACTCAGTGATGCATTTTGAATCTTTCAGTGATTTTTTAGCCATGGGCGGTTATGCCAGTTATGTCTGGAGTGCTTTTGGTATCACCTATTTTTCGATGGCTGTGCTCTGGGTAGCCAGCGTGCGACGTAAGAACAAGTTACTCAATCAAGTGCGCAATAAACTGGAGCGTCAGGCTCGTGTCGATGCCGCAAAACATATGGAGAACACACTATGAACCCAAGACGTAAAAAGCGGCTCGGTGTTGTCTTGGCAATCTTACTTGGCCTGAGTGCAACGGTCGGGTTAATCATTTATGCCCTGAATCAGAATATGGATCTTTTCTATACCCCGACAGA
>JBOFIW010000193.1:0-1988 GCA_051650365.1 Vibrio sp.
TAGCACCAAGCGCTAACCAATGCGGAGCGGTAGTTCAGTTGGTTAGAATACCGGCCTGTCACGCCGGGGGTCGCGGGTTCGAGTCCCGTCCGCTCCGCCACTTATTTGAGAAACCCAGTCTTACGACTGGGTTTTTTGCTATCTGAGCAAATCTATTTTCTGGTATTCGTCTTTATTGCTTAGTTTCTTTTTCTCTTCCTATCACATCACTCTAGCGAAAGGCTGGTTTTTTGGGTTATCAAATTCACTTTCTGTATTATTTCATGCTGCTATCCACGGTAATAGTTTGCTCGAATTTCATCTATCACTCTGTCCATAAACTTTCCTTGAATGCGCCTTAAAAGCAACTAACTTTAAGTTATAAAGCAATGGAGATCGGCATTATGAAAAGTGCACAGATCGTTTGGGATGGCGAAGCTTGGCAAAACTTTTTTATCGCTACTCAGTTAGATTCAACAACAACTTTGGTACTTGCTTTTGGTACACAGCATTCCCAAGCAATAAGACAGCTTAGAAAAGCTATGCCTCAATCAAAAATTCTAGGTTGCTCAACCGCTGGTGAGATCGTAGATCATACGATTTTGGAGGGGTCTTTAGTTGCGACTATCGTTGCGTTTGAAAAATCAAGAATCGAGTTGGTTAGTGATGCTATCTCAACGTTTTCTGGAGATAGTTTTGAACTTGGCGAGAACTTAAGTCAGCAATTACTTTCTCGGGGGGCTGGGCTTAAGCATGTTTTTGTTCTAAGTGATGGCCTATTAATTAACGGTGGTTATTTAGTTGACGGATTTCGTTCAGTGTTGCCTTTAGATGTTTCGGTAACGGGAGGATTGGCTGGGGATGGTGAGCATTTTTTACAGACCTTTGTCACTGTGGGAGATCAGACAGAGTCCGGTATTGTTGTAGCGCTAGGTTTATATGGTGAATCACTTGATATTCGCTTCGGTTCTAGAGGAGGGTGGTGTCCTTTTGGTATGGAAAGGAAGGTCACGCGGGCTAAAGATAATGTGCTCTATGAGTTAGATAATCAGAAAGCATTAGACATATATAAAGCCTATCTAGGTGAGCTTGCTGATGATTTACCGGCTAGTGGACTACGTTTTCCTCTTGAAATTACTCTGCCAAGAAATAACCTCAAGCTGGTTAGAACTTTGTTAGCCATCAATGATTATGATGGAACCATTACCTTTGCGGGTAATGTTCCCAAGGGTGTGTCAGCTAAGCTCATGAGAGCTAGCTCTGATTCATTGATTGATGGGGCTCGTGTTGCCGCAAGCCTATGTTATGAAGGGGAGAATCAAGGACTAGGTGTTGCTATTTTAATTAGTTGTGTTGGGCGAAAATTACTCCTGAGGCAGCTAGCTGAAGATGAAGTAGAAGCGGTTCATGATGAGCTAGGTAAAAATACACTTATCTGTGGATTTTATTCTTATGGTGAAATTGCGCCAATTAAAAAAGGGGAAAATTCTGAGTTGCATAATCAAACGATGACGATCACTACTTTTAGGGAGCTTTAATATGCATCGTTTGCTGCAAAGGCAACTTAGGAAAGTGTTTCCCCATGGGCTTCCCGATGATCCTAAATTGCAGCAACTCATTAGCTTAGTGGAGTCAGGTTACGATTCATTTTCGGAGCAATTGACTATTCTAGAGCGTTCATTAGACATTAGTAGTGAAGAGCTAAACCATCGGAACCATACTTTGAATACAATACTAGACTCTTTACCTGATATGAGTTTATGGATCGATAAAGATGGTATTGTACGCGATATCCGAGTTGGTTCTTTCGATCCTCCACTAATTAGTGCCGAGGGTAAAATCGATCAGCTTTTTGAGCTTCCTTTCGTGCAACAATCTCCTAAGTTGTATGCTTTTTTGCAAGATTACTCAAACACGACCAAACGTAGTGCCAATATTGCGTTACATTTCAACGGTCATAAATACTTGGTAAAAGCTAATTTGACGGCGATTAGTCAGCAGCATTGGCT
>JBOFIW010000194.1:0-5386 GCA_051650365.1 Vibrio sp.
CAACTTGTTAAGGAAGTTATAACAAAATGATCCTTTTGCCAAGCGATTATTGAATAATTTTTCTCCACCAGTATCATCTACGCCTTAATTGTGACACCCAACAGGTTTTAGCATGACTTTTAATCCGAGCATTGCCACGCACACCTTAGAAGCAGAAGGATTACGCTGCCCAGAACCCGTGATGATGGTAAGAAAAACCATCCGCACCATGCAGGAAGGTGAAGTGCTGTTAGTGAAAGCCGACGATCCTTCGACAACGCGTGATATTCCCAGTTTCTGCCGCTTTATGGATCACCAATTACTCGGTGCGCAGATCGACCAACTGCCTTACCAGTACCTGATCAAAAAAGGTCTGGCGTAAAAACAAAAAAGACTGCCAAGGCAGTCTTTTTTCATCGCATTGATTTCACACTTCTTCGATGTTACGAATCTCTGCCTGCAGCTTATGCAGCTGCTTTTTCATTTCACGTACTTCATTGTGTAGAGGAATGATATGCGCCACTCGGATCCACGACTCCACAGTTAATCCCGTCATCACAATGGCACCAATCACCATGGGCATCCAGAGATCGGTTAATGTCATACCCAACAGCGTAAGCACTAAACCAAAGGTGAATAAGTAACTTTGGCTTTTGGCACTCATTCCCATATAGCGTGTCAGCATAGTGATCTCCTCTTTGCATGTGTTCTCACTACACCCTAGCACGAGGCACCTCTTCAGGATGGGTAGTCGATCACGCTGTTTAGTTCTGTAACACAATATCGTAATGACGAAAAACCATTAATACCAAGCAGCGGCAACAGCCAAAGCTAAAAACAGCAGAGCTGTGACTTTACGAATCAGTGCCAGTGGCAATTTATCGGCAGAGAGTTTACCCACCAGCACTACAGGTACATTGGCTAGCAACATACCAATAGTCGTCCCGAGAACCACCCAACTTAATGCTTCAGCATATTGGGCACCTAGAATCGACGTAGCGATCTGAGTTTTGTCGCCGATTTCCGCAACAAAGAAAGCGATAAAACTGGCGATAAAAGGGCCACGATTGGAGATTGACTCTTCCTCATCCAATTTATCCGGAATAAGAACCCAACCCGCCATTGCAAGGAAACTGACCACCACAACCCATTTCAAAATGTCGGGAGAAAGATAATCCGCCACGACCACACCAAGCCAAGCTGCCAGCGCATGATTGGCAATCGTCGCGAGAAAAATCGCAGCAATAATCGGAATGGGTTTACGGTAACGGCTGGCGAATAGCAGTGATAACAACTGGGTTTTGTCCCCAATCTCCGCCAAAGCCACCGTAGTAATTGAAATCGCTAAAACGCTCATGACATGCTCTTTGGGACAGGGGATTATTATCGAACCGTAGACAAACAATCACGCCCTATCCCAGTTCGTGTTGTTTGTCTAAGGTCTTGCTAAACCTGAAGGCTCAGGTCTCACACACCATGGTAATTGAGTACCAAATATGTTGATGTGTGAATCGCGAAGTTGACAACTTAGCGACCAGCTACTCCCCAAAGACGGAGCGAATTTTAGCCATCGAAATCAACAATCGCAACCCTCATTTCCCCACATTTCTCTGATTCAGGGAGAAATTGGCACAAAAATCGGGAAAAACGAGCGTAAAAGAAATTATTGTCGATTAATTCAGCAAGATTTCCGCTACTTTGTCAGGGAATATCTGGGTATACTTCAGTGTTATTTTTTATCAATTCAGACAGAAGAATCGCGCGAACCTGACTATGCAAAAATACGACATCAAAACCTTTCAGGGTATGATCCTCGCGCTGCAGGATTATTGGGCCCAACAAGGCTGTACTATTGTGCAACCTCTCGACATGGAAGTGGGTGCAGGTACTTCTCACCCGATGACTTGCTTACGAGCATTAGGCCCTGAACCTATCGCTACCGCGTACGTTCAACCCTCACGCCGCCCTACTGACGGCCGCTACGGTGAAAACCCAAACCGTCTGCAGCACTACTACCAGTTTCAGGTGATCATCAAACCATCACCAGACAACATCCAAGAGCTATACCTAGGTTCACTGCGTGTACTGGGTGTTGACCCGTGTGTGCATGACATCCGCTTTGTGGAAGACAACTGGGAAAACCCAACCTTAGGTGCTTGGGGTCTTGGCTGGGAAGTGTGGCTAAACGGCATGGAAGTGACTCAGTTTACTTACTTCCAGCAAGTTGGCGGTCTTGAGTGTAAGCCAGTAACCGGCGAAATCACTTACGGTATTGAACGTCTAGCCATGTACATTCAGGGCGTTGATTCGGTTTACGATCTGGTCTGGACCGATGGCCCTCTGGGCAAAGTCACATACGGCGACATCTTCCACCAAAACGAAGTTGAGCAATCCACTTACAACTTTGAACACGCGGATGTGGATTTCCTCTTCACTTACTTCGACCAGTGCGAAAAAGAGTGTAAATACCTGCTAGAGCTTGAAAAGCCACTGCCTCTGCCAGCCTACGAGCGTATTTTGAAAGCGGCACACGCTTTCAACCTGCTCGATGCGCGCAAAGCGATCTCAGTGACTGAGCGCCAGCGCTACATTCTGCGCATTCGCAACCTAACCAAATCGGTCGCCGAAGCTTATTACGCATCCCGTGAAGCTCTGGGCTTCCCTATGTGTAAGAAGTCAGAACAGAAGTAAGGGGAAGACGTCACATGGCAAAAGAATTTTTAATTGAGTTAGGCACAGAAGAGCTGCCACCAAAGCAACTGCGCACGCTGGCTGAAGCCTTTGCGACGAATTTTGCGGCAGAACTGGCAACAGCAGACATCGCACATGAAGGCGTAACTTGGTTTGCTACTCCACGCCGTTTGGCACTGAAAGTGGCCAATTTGGCAGAAAGCCAACCAGATCGTATCGTTGAAAAACGTGGTCCTGCCGTCAACGTTGCGTTTGACGCCGATGGCAAGCCAACCAAAGCCGCTGAAGGCTGGGCGCGTGGCAATGGCATCACGGTAGAGCAAGCTGAACGTCTGGTGACTGACAAAGGCGAATGGCTACTGTTCAAAGAACAAGTGCAAGGCCAACAAACCGCTTCTGTGGTCGTGGACATGGCGGCTAAAGCGCTGGCTAACCTGCCAATTGCCAAACCAATGCGTTGGGGCGATAAAGAAACCCAATTTATCCGTCCAGTGAAAACTCTGACTATCCTGTTTGGTAGCGAACTGATCCAAGGCGAAATTTTGGGCGTTGCTTCTGCACGCACCATCCGTGGTCATCGCTTTATGGGTGAAGCAGAATTCACCATCGAATCAGCCGAGCAGTACCCTGCAATCCTTGAAGAGCGCGGCAAAGTTATCGCTGACTACGCGACTCGTAAAGCGATGATCATTGAAGGCTCACAACAAGCGGCTCAACAGCTCGGCGGTATCGCGGATCTGGAAGATGCGCTGGTAGAAGAAGTGACCTCGCTGGTGGAATGGCCAGTGGTGATGACGGCGAAATTTGAAGAAAAATTCCTCAAAGTTCCGGCAGAAGCTTTGGTGTACACCATGAAAGGTGACCAAAAGTATTTCCCAGTTTATGACGCAAGCAAAAAACTGCTGCCTAACTTCATCTTCGTTTCGAACATCGAATCGAAAGAGCCTCGCCACATTGTGGAAGGTAACGAGAAGGTGGTTCGTCCACGTTTGGCTGATGCAGAGTTCTTCTTTAATACTGACCGTAAGCGCCCACTGGTGGATCGCTTATCTCTGCTGGAAAACGCGATTTTCCAACAGCAACTCGGCACGATTAAAGACAAAACCGACCGCATTACTGAACTGGCTGGCTACATCGCAGAACAGATCGGTGCTGACGTAGAGAAATCTAAGCGTGCAGGCCTACTGGCAAAATGTGACCTAATGACCTCGATGGTGTTTGAATTTACCGACACCCAAGGCGTAATGGGCATGCACTATGCGCGTCACGATGGCGAAGCAGAAGAAGTGGCAGTGGCGCTGAACGAGCAGTACATGCCACGTTTTGCGGGTGATGAACTGCCAAGCCGTGGTGTTTCTGCCGCAGTCGCAATGGCTGACAAACTCGATACTATCGTCGGTATCTTTGGTATTGGCCAAGCGCCAAAAGGCAGTGACCCATTTGCTCTGCGCCGTGCTTCACTGGGTGTACTGCGTATTCTGGTTGAGTACGGCTACCAGTTGGATCTGGTGGATTTGATCGCCAAAGCCAAATCACTGTTTGGTAACCGTCTGACTAACGCCAACGTTGAACAGGAAGTGATCGAGTTTATGCTTGGCCGTTTCCCAACTTGGTACCAAGATGCCGGCTTTAGCATCGACATCATCCAAGCGGTACTGGCGCGTAACCCAACCAAACCCGCTGACTTTGATCAGCGTGTGAAAGCCGTATCACACTTCCGCGCCCTTGAAGAAGCCGAAGCACTGGCTGCTGCCAACAAGCGTGTGGGCAATATTCTGGCTAAGTACGATGGTGAATTGGGTGAAGAAATCGATCTGGCTCTACTGCAAGAAGATGCGGAAAAAGCCTTAGCCGAAGCCGTCGAAATCATGGCAGAAGCGTTAGAACCAGCCTTTGCAACGGGTAACTACCAAGAAGCCCTGAGCAAACTTGCTGGCCTGCGCGCCCCTGTCGATGCCTTCTTCGACAACGTAATGGTGATGGCTGACGATGAAGCACTGAAAAAGAACCGTCTCACACTGCTCAACAAGCTGCGTAACCTGTTCCTACAAATTGCCGACATTTCGCTGCTGCAAAAATAATCTGCAGCACGATAATTTCGTCATCTAAGCAAATCACTCAAAGTGGCCAATAACCCGCGACCGCTTTGAGTCACCAAACGTTAAGCCCAACTCGTAAGAGTTGGGCTTTGTTTTTGATTGTTGCAAAAATAGTGCTTTGCCTCGCAAATACATTGCGGTATGTTCAAGAACTACTCTAAACGGCGGAGATTCCACCGGTACATTCGTTTCGCAAACACACAACAATCATTAGGTAGTCGAGCAATGCAGTATTCCTCTTTTGGCGAAAAGTTTAATCGCTACTCCGGTATTACCCAGTTAATGGATGATTTGAACGATGGTCTGCGCACTCCGGGCGCGATCATGCTTGGTGGAGGTAATCCAGCCGCCATTCCTGCCATGCTCGATTATTTTCACAACACCAGCGCCGAAATGCTGGCCGATGGTTCACTGCTCAATGCCATGACCAATTACGATGGTCCACAAGGCAAAGATATGTTTGTAAAATCGCTCGCCACACTGCTGCGTGAAACGTATGGTTGGAATATCAGCGAAAAAAACATCACCTTGACCAACGGCAGCCAGAGTGGCTTTTTCTACCTGTTTAACTTGTTTGGCGGTAAACAGCCCGATGGTTCACACAAAAAAATCCTCCT
>JBOFIW010000195.1:0-2068 GCA_051650365.1 Vibrio sp.
GATTCAATCCCGGTACGAACCGCAATGGTGGCTGGCTTGCGTGTGGTCATGGAGTTTTCCTTGCTGGCTATTCTGTCCTAGAGTGCGTCATCATATACCTTTCCTGCGCAAAGCAGCAGAGAGGGTTGTCTTATGACAACGTGACCTCATATGGGGATCACATTTTGTTGCCCATAAATTACTCGACACTTTACTGATGTTAAATAAAGACGTCAACACTTCTAGACGTCTACATGTCTTTGCTTATGGCAGTAAATCCCGCTAAAATTAGGGCCTTTGAAATTTCGATTCGAACCACAATAACGAAGGTGCGCAATGGCAGACTGGAATGGCGAATATATCAGCCCCTATGCAGAGCATGGGAAAAAGAGCGAGTTGGTAAAAAAAATCACGGTATCCATTCCGCTGAAAGTTCTCAAAGTGCTAACGGATGAGAGAACACGCCGTCAAGTCAATAACTTACGTCACGCAACCAACAGTGAATTGCTGTGTGAAGCCTTCTTGCATGCCTACACAGGTCAACCTTTGCCGACAGACGAGGATCTGCGTAAAGATCGCCCTGATGATATTCCTGCTGAAGCGAAACGCTTGATGACCGAAATGGGCATTGAGTTCGAATCTTACGATGAGTAATGGTGTTCGTTAGTGCAATTCGCTAAGTGAACTGATAACGCTCATAAAAAAGCCCCTCGTATGAGGGGCTTTTGGGTTTCCAAACACGCAAGCAAATTAAGCCTGCATATAGTTTTCTGGCATTGGGATTCGAGCAACACCTGATTCCACTGCGGCTTCCGCTACTGCGCGAGCTACACGTGGCAATAGGCGTGGGTCCATCGGTTTTGGAATGATGTACTCAATACCGAAACTGAGCTTATCCACTCCTGCGGCTGCCAACACTTCGGCTGGGACTGGCTCTTTCGCTAGTTGACGAATCGCGTCTACCGCAGCCAATTTCATCTGGTCATTGATCTCACTCGCGCGAACATCCAATGCTCCGCGGAAAATGAACGGGAAGCAGAGCACGTTGTTAACTTGGTTTGGATAATCGCTGCGGCCAGTACCCATGATCATGTCGTTACGGACTTGATGAGCAATTTCTGGCTTAATTTCTGGGTCTGGGTTGGAACAAGCAAACACCACTGGCTTATCGGCCATCAGTTTGAGCGCGTCGGCTGGTAGCAGGTTAGGGCCTGATACGCCTAAAAACAGATCTGCTCCCGCAATCACATCTTCCAGTGTGCGTTTATCGGTGTTGTTAGCAAACAGCTGTTTGTATTCGTTGAGATCATCACGGCGCGTGTGGATCACGCCTTTGCGATCCAACATGTAGATCTTCTCGCGCATTGCACCGCATTTGATCAGCAGTTCCATACACGCTACCGCAGCGGCGCCCGCACCAAGGCAGACGATCATACAGTCTTTCAGTTGTTTACCTTGCAGCTCTAATGCGTTGAGCATACCCGCAGCAGTCACAATCGCGGTGCCGTGCTGGTCATCGTGAAAGACTGGTACATCGCAGCGTTCAATCAGGCGGCGTTCAATTTCAAAGCAGTCTGGGGCTTTGATGTCTTCCAAGTTGATGCCACCGAAAGTATCGGCGATGTTCGCCACCGTATCGACAAACTCATCAATGGTGCGGTGTTTGACTTCAATATCAATCGAATCCAATCCTGCAAAGCGTTTAAACAGCAGTGCCTTACCTTCCATGACGGGCTTAGAAGCCATCGGCCCTAAATTACCCAATCCTAAAATCGCAGTGCCGTTAGAAATCACGGCAACCGTGTTACCTTTGGCGGTGTATTTGTACACATTTTCCACGTTTTGCGCGATTTCACGAACCGGCTCTGCTACGCCTGGGCTATAAGCCAGCGCAAGATCGGCGGCTGAATCAGCGGGTTTGGTCAGTGCGATACCAATTTTTCCCGCTGTTGGGTAAGCATGGTAATCCAGAGCTCGTTGGCGAAATTGTTCTTCAGGAGTTGGGTTGAGGCGATTGTTATCGGACATAGGGGGTTCTCTTATTTTTATAGGAAAGGTCGAAAATTCTAAAGTATGTCTGTCACACTGC
>JBOFIW010000196.1:0-2799 GCA_051650365.1 Vibrio sp.
TGTAAGTATCAATCAATACAATATTGTTGTTAACCACAATCCCAGCAAGAGCGATAACACCAATCCCTGACATAACAATCCCAAACGGCTTTTGGAAAATCAGCAGTCCAGCAAAAACCCCGACCGTGGAGAACAACACTGCAGTCAAAATTAAGAAAGCTTGGTAAAAACTATTAAATTGGGTGATCAAAATGATCGCCATTGCGGCCAGCGCAATCATAAACGCTTTTTCTAAAAATGCGGCCGAGTGTTCCTGCTCTTCATTCTGACCACGGATCTTAAACTCGACACCATTAGGTAAATTGAGCTCTCGCAGCGCTTGTTCAATCGCTGGCAGCTCCAATGCTAAGTTGTAGCCTTCTTTAAGATCCGCAACCACACTGAGCACTCGTTGCCCATCTATGCGACGAATCGTATCTTGTTTAGGCTCTGGAGTAATTTGGGCAAAGTTGGTTAACGGTACTAACCCTTGCGCGGTTTTGACTCGCAATTGATCAAAGCGTCCAATATCACGATACTCGCTCGGATAACGCACCAAAATGTCGACCTCTTCATCGCTATCATCTGGCAGATAATCACCAATATTAAGCCCATTGGTAACAAACTGTACGGTATTCCCAACTAGCGTAGCATCTGCGGCAAAGCGAGATGCGTCATCACGCCGAATAGCAATTTTCCAATCAATCCCCGGCTTGCTGCCGTTATCACTCACATTGGTCAGTGCAGAATGCGCTTCCGCCCACAATCGCACCTGTTGAGTTGCTTTCTCTAAATTTGCCGGAACTCGCGCAGAAAGCTCGATAACCAAATCATGTTCAACCGGAGGACCCGCATCAGGAAACTTGTACTCAATCTCTACTCCAGGAAAAGCGTCTGTGACCTGTTGCAACTCCTCGATAATCTCTTTGACGCTGCGCCGATACTGCCAATCAACCGGAGTGATCTGCACCACCCCAATTTCATCTTCTCCTCCCGTTCGTGTGTATACGCTTTCAAATTCCTGATGACCGAGCATCACCTGCTCAACATCCCGCATGATGCGATCTTTTTCATCAAGCGAAAGATCGCCATAAGAACGCACTTTGACCGAGAAAAAGGGCGGATCCACTTCAGGGAAGAACTCTGCCCCCAGCCCCGCTTTCGCATAAGCAAAAGCGATCGCAGCTGACATAAGGAGAGCTGCGCATAAGATCTTGACCGGATGACGAATCGCCACAGCTAAGGTTTGGTAATACGCTTTCGTAATACCGGTTGCTTGGGTAAAGTCGCCATTATGCAGGGCCACCATACGAGCTTGATTGGCCTGCGTAACTTGCTGTGGTCGCCCAAATAAACTGCCTAATACCGGAACAAACAACAATGCCATAACCAATGAAGCACTTAGAGTGGCAATCAGGGTCATCGGTAAGTATTTCATGAATTCGCCGGTAACATCAGGCCAAAACAGTAAAGGGGCAAACGCCGCTAATGTCGTGGCTGTGGATGCCGTAATTGGCCATGCCATACGTTTAGCGGCATCTCGATAAGCTTCTGTGCGATGCATCCCTTCTTGCATACGCCGATCGGCAAACTCTGTCACCACGATCGCACCATCCACCAGCATCCCAACAGCCATGATCAATGCAAATAGCACGACAATGTTGACCGTGAGACCAAATACCGCAAGCACCAGTAAGCCCGCTAAAAATGAGCCTGGTATCGAAACCCCAACCAGTAGTGAAGTTCGCCCACCCAAGATCGCGATGATCACTATCACAACCAAAATGATGGCGGAAAGGATGTTGTTTTGTAGATCATTGAGCATGAGTTTGACATCTTTCGACTCATCCCAAATCGTTTTCACTAACAAGTTATTCGGCCACTCTTCGCGAACTTGCGCTTCGGCTAATACCGCTTTAACCAGTTCAACGGTTTCGATGATGTTTTCACCGGAACGCTTCTTGATATCGAGCACAATTGCAGGTTTGCCATCTAAGCGAGCATAACTTTCTGGATCTCGAAAAGATTGCCGAACGGTCGCCACATCACCAAAGGTGATCACTTGTTTACCTTCAACTTTGATGGGCAATTCAAGAACATCTTTTAACGATTCAAAAACAGAGGGAACTTTGACTGAAAACCGACCGTAACCAGTATCAACAAACCCTGCGGCAACCACACGGTTATTAAGAGCTATCAGGTTGTAGATATCGCCTTGGTCAAGGCCATAACTTTCCATCAGCAGTGGATCAACGACAATTTCGACAATTTCATCACGATCCCCAGCAATATCGACTTTGAGGATCTGACGATAACTCTCCAATTTGTCTCGTAGCTGGCGAGCAATTTGTACTGTTGTACGTTCAGGTACTGTGCCGTAGAGCACTACGGAAAGCACCGGCTGTTCAGCGGCTAAAGTAACTTCATTGACCGTGGGTTCATCACTGTCGGTGGGTAATTTCGGCTTAGCTAGATCTACCGTATCACGGACATCCGCCATCGCTTTAGCTAAATCAACACCGACATTGAATTCCAAAACGACAGAGGCATGCCCTTCAGAAGCGGTGGCCGTCATCTCTTTTATCCCTTCGATAGAACGTAATTCTTGCTCTAAGGGACGAACAATCAGCCGTTCTGCATCACTAGGAGAGATCCCCTGATGACCAACGGAAACATAGATGATCGGAATCGTTACATCGGGGCTTGATTCTTTAGGTATGGCGATATAAGTCGCAACCCCCGCGACCAAAATAAACACCAATAACGTCAACATGGTACGCGTACGAGACAGCGCCGCATCAATCAAAGTAAACATGGTGC
>JBOFIW010000197.1:0-5309 GCA_051650365.1 Vibrio sp.
GCGCGCATTCCCTTCTATGGCAGCCTGCACGCTACACTCCCGAAAGAGCAGATCCAACAATGGCTACCTAAGCTCTTAGAGCAAGATTGGCAAAAAGAACCCATGTGCGCTTTCGCCACCGTGATGATGTGCCGAAAAACGGGTGATCGCAGCCGCGATATTTCCGAAGAATGGCGCACACAAGTGTTGGATAAGCTCAAACAGAGTCGCGTTGCCGATTCATGGATTAATCTGGTTAGTGAAGTGGTAGAACTGGATGAAGCGGAAACCCAACGTGCATTCGGTGAAAGTCTACCAAGCGGTTTAATCTTGCTGACTCACTGAGTCTTAGCACAAAAAACCTCATCGGAGCCGTAAGGCTCCGATCTTTTAAGGGGCTAATCAACACTAATGGCTTGCACTATAACTCGATTTCGTCCTTGTTGTTTGGCTTGGTACAACACCTTATCTGCTTGGCGCAAAACCTCTCGATAGTCATTCGAGGCATCCAGCATTACAACTCCTATACTTACAGAAATCTTAACTTTCTGATTATCAGCATTAAAACCACACGAAATTTCATCTCGCACAGCATCTAGTGCCTTTATCACACGAGTCTCATCATTTTCACGGGCAAATACGGCAAACTCTTCCCCTCCATATCTCGCCACTAAACAATCCGTTAAGTTCAATAACTCTAATTTCCGAACAACAAAAGTGATCACCGTATCGCCCATATCATGACCATAAGAATCATTAATCTGCTTGAAATGATCAATGTCGACCAAGGCAACCACATAAGGTGTATCTGACTGGTTAAGCTGGCGTTGAACTTGTTCCTTAAAATAACGACGGTTAAAAGATCCCGTTAACTCATCACGCATTGATCGCATTCGATGCCACTCTATTTCTTCAAACAGAAACAGCATGAGCATGGTACCGAGGATAACGAAGAAAAACAGATTTTGTACCACAATGGTCGCAGCTCGGAAGACCGCCATCAAAGGTAAGGTTTGGTAAGCCACTAAAGGTATGTAGAGAACGACCGTCATCATAGCCAGAACGGCTGCCAACAGAGTTTGCTCTGGTCGTCCACGTTGCCCATTCTTAGCCGCGATTAAAGCAACCCCTAAATACACCGCTGACATGTTCACAGAGGAAACCAAAATACGAATACCCAATGCATCAGCATCCATCTTAAACAAGCTGTACTCAAGCAACGCAAGTAGGAATGAATGCCCAATAGCCAAGAGATATAAGTTCACTCGAATTGGCTTTTGATACCAACGCAAGACGGCAAACAGCATGCAATAACAGCCAAGTTGATACAGCAAGTTATTGGTGAAAATGGCAAATGCCATCGGGAGGATAAAACGTAATGAAGAGGTGGTATAAGCCAATCCGTAGGCCAAAAACAGCAAGACAAACCATGTTGCCGTGTCTAGTTTATGCTCACTGAGCTTGCCCCTTAGCATGTAGATAAACGATGCTGCAATTCCGCTACAAACTATATTATTAGTTAGTGAAGCAATTTCTAGAAAAGAAAGATCCATTATGTATAACCATCCTAGATGAATCGAAAGAAACTTGATCCTGTGTTATTGGGGTGTTCTTCGCCCAAAATAACTACTAAAATATAACTTAGTTAACAACTTAAACTCGCATTAATATCTAGAAAAGGTGTAAGATCTACTATCACAAAAACTATAATGTGTTAGATACACTTTCCGTCAGTGTCTTTGGTTAGCAACTGCTTAGACAGTTTGCTCTTTTTGCTTAATTTCAACTTTCTTCAATACTAAATATTCAAGAAGGTTCACATATCGGTAAAACAAGCTCTGGTTGCAAATAAGCCAATGGAACAAGATAAATTTACACATATTTTTCGCCTGCCTAGTTCAATCCAGGTTCGTATTGCTAAATGGCAACAAACCTTTCGGGGGAAATCGGATCTGGTACTTCATCAGGCCCTCGTGACCCGTAATCGTCAATATAAGCAAGCGAACTTCCAACCCAAAGGTTGGTGCGTCAATCTCTTTGACCCTGATGATATTTCGATTACTCATCACGGTGACTACATTCAAACCGCGATGCGAACTATGGTTGACAGAAAGGTTTCGTATAAACGTATTTATCTCTCTCGTCTGCCTCTTGAGCAAGCAACTGAAGAGCTGCGTCGCTTTAAGCTAACTTGGATTAAAAAACACAATACTATTGCAAAGCGTTTTAATCAGCTCCAAAAAGAAACATTTCTCAATTATGCCAGAGAAGAGATTGAGACTTTGTACCCTGCAATCCCAGAGCACACTTTTGATCGTACGTTATGGAATCGAATTGTTAACCAAGAATTAGGCTCTGAGGAAAATTATGAAGACCCCTACTTTGTGGTCCAAAAAGTACAGACAGATAAAAATAAATTGAAAAATCGCCCCCAGAAATCGACCGACAAAAAACCACACAGACGTTTTCGATCCAAACACTCTGATGCCACTCACATCAGGCATCCATAAATTTCATCTAAGTGTATGGTCAAAACTATGGCCGTACACTTTCGTTTAACGAGTTATCCGGCAAGGGTTGTTTCATCATCTTTACCACGATATGCACAATAAATGGTTCCACCTGATTGATGCTTAGCCACATACATCGCTTCATCCGCAATACGCAATAGTTCTGGCATTTGTACCGCTTGCTCAGGATAAAGCGCAATACCAATACTAACACCAATGATAAGTTCTTCGTTGTTTACCCAAATGGGGGCTTTTAGCTTATCGAGGAGTTGATAACATTTATTTCTGACCCCTGAATGATCTTGCAAAACATCTAAGCACACAACAAATTCATCTCCACCTAAACGTCCACAGAAATCAGATTCACGAATTGTACTCTTTAATCTTTGTGCCACCTCCTGCAAAACCACATCCCCAGCTTCATGCCCCTTAGTATCATTGATTTTTTTAAATTTATCTAAATCGAAAAACAGTAGCGCTAGTTTCATATCAGAACGCTTGGCTTTCACCAATGCCTGATTTAACTGCTGTTTAAATGCTCGGCGATTGAGTAACCCTGTTAATGAATCCCGTTCAGACAGAAAATGTAGTTCTGCTTTTTGTCGCTCTAATTTAGCCGTTTTTCTTGCCACTTCGGCTTGTAGCTCATCTTTAGTCACAGTTGTGTTTTGTAGATAAGTCTTCATTTGATTGAAAAACTGCGTTAATTCAACAAACTCTAAATCTCGGCTTTGTGTGGTTATTCGACTCGTCAAATCCCCCCTCGCCATAAGAGAAATTCCTTCATGTAGTGTTTTGCACCCATGCTGAAAGCGGCGTAAAACAATTAATGCAATGCCACAAACAATGCTAGAAAATAGCAATAGATGAAGCATTGTTGTCCATAATAAGATACGTTGGCTTGAGATATTATTTTCCATTACTTGTCGTTGAATATAAGTTAGATCCTCATTCATATTCTGAACTAAGATATTGTAACGAGCGTGAAATAGCTCATACGTCCCTAATTCGTCGTTCAATAAAGTAACGCCAGCTTTTTGGGCTATTTTGCGTTCTTGCTCTATAAGACCAGACAAGCTACTACTCATCCTATGAATATTATTTAACTTATCCCCAACACTTTTGTGCTCGGTTAATTCACGAGCAAGCACTTGTTGAGAAAGGGAAACCAGCTCTAAACTATTTGCATCTTTATATTGTAAAAAAGTCCAAAGCTGTCCTTGTAGCATTGCGATACTATTTTGAATTTCTAGAATTGAATTTAGTTGCTCATTGGTCTGCTGTTGTTTTTGTGCCAAGTTAAACAATGAAAAAGCAATAAATCCCACCAACATTAATGAAGCAATAAACAGAGCAGTCATTTTTCGGGACAATGAGTTGATCATAATCGCCCCCCCTCACCGTCTAGTGCAGCAATAAGCAACTCATCAGCCATTAACCGTCGATAATCAGGAAGTTGCCCTTGCACAAGCCGTCTTTCTAAAGCCCATCGACCTTGAAGTTGTAAATTTGTCAATAAAGTATTACTGAGTGAAAGACGGAACGAATAATCCTGCCATAACCACTGCATCTGCTTTTCATCAAGGTTGAGTGCCAATGCTATATGTTGCCGAGTTTTGTCTGGATTATCATGCATCCAGTCAATCGCTCGCTTAAGGGCTTTTAAAATCGCAATAGCAGTCGGTCGTTCATCTATTAATGTATTTTTCATTCCCAATAAGTTAAACGACAAGGTATAAATACCTGGCAGGCTAAGATCTGTTACTTCCGAATGAGCCGCTACATCAATTTTATAGCCCCAAGGTTCCCAGATGGAAACCGCATCTAGCTGTTTATTAAACAATTGTTGATAGAGTTGCTCGGCTGAACCATAAACCTTATTAATAGAATCTTCTTTTAGGTTATACGCTAATAATAAAGAATCAAAATAGAACTCACTTGAGCTCGCTTTAATCATCCCTACACGTTTATTATGCAGAGCATAAATGGATTGAATATCATCATTTTTTAACGTGATAAGTTTAAGATCATTCTCCGATTGAACAAAGCTCGCCAATATTTGGAAGTCTTGCCGATCAAAGCTGGTAAACATGACGACAAATTCAGAAGCAGTAGCATAATTAACTTCGCCCTTTAGCAATAACTCACTACACTGGACGCCACCACTACACTCAACTAACTCAACATTAATGCCTTGCCGCTTAAAAAGGCCCAGCTGCTCAGCAATATAAAAAGGGGAAGACAAAGGAGTATGCGATACTGCAATTTTTACCGGAACCGATGTTGTTGATAAGACAAAACCAGAAGAAGTCATTAAAGACTTCCACCACAGCCCCAGACCAAAAACCAAGGCTATCAGTAAAAAATAAACAACCTTACGATGACTTCGCCTAGCCAAGAACATGCTAACCCCTAAACCTATTTGAATATTGCTATATAACTTAGTTTAGATGTTATTTGACTATTCGCGAGTGTGGCTGCAATCCCCCTCCTTCGCTATTTACTGGAATTACATTAACTATTGAATAGCATCTCTATCAGAATTCTTAACCCATTGCTAATGGGTCATGTCATCAGAGCGGTTACCAAAATCCGCTTGATCATAGATATCGGCTAACGTTTTTTGGCGCTTCTGCAAGGGTCTTATGTACTTTGTTGGTTCAAAATACTGCTCTACAAGCTGTAAGGTTTCTTCATGCTGTTTTGCCGATTGCAGAAATTCAGGATTGCTCATCGCTTGCTGACGCAGACGATTAACTCGTTCTAGTGTGTCCCAAAACATACCAAACCCTCCATAACTGTATATAATTACAGCATAGT
>JBOFIW010000198.1:0-12369 GCA_051650365.1 Vibrio sp.
GCACCAAACCAAGTTGCTGTTTGGCAAGTTCCAGCTGTGAATCCAGATCGTAACCAAACACGGTCACCTTGCCGGAGGTTTTGTTGACCAGTGATGAAATGATACCAATCGTGGTCGATTTACCAGCCCCATTCGGCCCCAGCAGAGCGTAAAAATCGCCTTTTTTGACTTGTAGACTAATGCCTTTGAGCGCTTCAAAGCCACCGGCATACGTTTTTTTAAGTTGTTCTATTTCCAGTGCATACATGGCAGAAACCTTGTTATCAATAACAACCACGATGTTGCGCTTTTATGGCGTTTTTTCAACCCTTTATACCAAAACTACTTGGAATTGCAGCTAGGCGGCAAGAGAGTGCCCCCCCATGAGCATAGATAAACTATGTGATTGGGGTGAGCGAGCGTAGCCAACACCGCTGCAACTTCAAGTAGGAAGGGTATATTGGATAAGGGCAATGATTAATACAAAAATAGCTAATATAGGCTTGCCCTGCATTCAAAGATCAGAGACAAAAATGCCGCATCACTGCGGCACTTTACTTGACAATTTATAGGCAATTTCTACTTTTACTCACTAACCGTGACCTGTTTTACCGCCGCATTAAGCGCTTCATAGCGGAAAGTAAACATATTCTGATCAGGTACCAAGTCGATAACATGGAATTTCTCTAACTCCGCACGAGTTTTCTCATTTGGACAAAGTAAATAGACTTCACAATTTGCTTCCTGGGCATCGCGAATCGCGTTTTCTAGCGCCAAACCAACCGTGACATCAATCATAGGCACATCCGTGAGATCGAGGATCATCGCTTGATACTGATCAACACTGCTGTGCTGGCGAGTAATAGCTTTCGACACACTGAAAATCATCGGTCCCGACAGATAGAAAAACAGTACCTTGCCATTCGCTTTATCGAGCAATTTACGCTCACTCTCCGTCAGTGGTACATCATCGTCATCAGCATCACTGATCGCCTTCACTTGACGAGCTTGCTCTCGGCTTAAACGTTCAATCACCAAAATATTGGAAATAAAGACACCGAGACCAACCGCGACAATTAGATCCACAAACACCGTCAGCAGCATCACTCCATACATGATAGCCATACTTTGCAAGCTGATTTTGTGAGCACGTTGGATAAACGCCCAGTCGAGAATGTTCACCCCAACATACACCGCAATACCTGCCAATACCGCCATCGGAATGGGCTCAGTTAAACTACCCGCTACTAATACGACTAACGCCAAAACTAAGGCACGAGTCACACCAGAAAGCGGCGAACGTGCCCCTACCTGAATGTTCGTTACCGTGCCCATGGTAGCACCAGCACCAGGCAAAGCACCAAATAACCCCGCTACCATATTGGCCATACCCTGCCCTTGCAGTTCACGATCCGAATCATGCTCTTTACGAGTTAACGAATCACCAATAACCGCAGTAAGCAAGGTATCAATACAGCCCAAAGTACCGAGCACCAAGGCATCAATCACCATAGTTACGAAAATTTCACTGGTGAAAGTGGGGATGACGACACTTGGCAAACCAGCAGGGATCTCACCAATTCGGCGAATTTCATCAGTATCAAAGAAAATGACCGAAAGCAGCGTCACGACCACCAGTGCCACCAACTGTGCGGGGACTTGTTTACGGTATTTTTGTGGTAAAAAAAACAAAATTCCGAGTGTCAGTAACCCTAAAAACAGCTCACTGAACTTTAGGTTAGCGAACAACTCCGGTAAGGCTGAAAGTGTTCCTACAACACCGCCGCCTGGAGAAGGATGCCCAAGCAGTGGGGAGAGTTGCAGAATGATCAGTATCACCCCGATCCCCGACATAAAACCAGATACGACACTATATGGCATAAGGGTAATGTACTTGCCAAGTTTCAGCGTACCCAGCAGGATCTGAAACGCCCCCGCCATCATTACTACGGTAAATGCAATCGCCGCTCCCGACTCAGGGTAACGCGCCACCATGGCAGTTAAAATCGCCGTCATAATGACAGTCATTGGCCCTGTGGGTTCTGAAATTAACGTTGTAGATCCACCGAACAACGCGGCAAATAACCCCACTAAAATAGCGCCCCATAAACCGGCTTCGGCTCCCGCACCAGAGGCCACACCAAATGCTAACGCTAATGGTAGCGAGATAATGGCTGTAGTCACCCCGCCGAATAGATCGCCACGTAAATTAAGATCTGAAAATCGAGCTTGAAACACGTCCATTATCCTCAAGTCATCCAATGACACCTAGTTTATGACGAATGTTGTAAAAACACGTCAGATGAGTTAATCAGAAAGTAAATTAAATGAGCTTGAATTTGTAACATTGTGTATATTGTTGACAATCAATTAAGGGAAATAAGATGCCAGAAATTAAACAACTTTTTGAGAACAACTCAAAATGGTCTGAATCAATTAAAGCCGAAAGCCCAGAATACTTTGCCAAACTAGCTAAAGGGCAAAATCCGGATTTCTTATGGATTGGATGTGCCGACAGTCGAGTTCCTGCTGAACGCTTAACGGGCCTTTATTCCGGTGAACTGTTTGTACACCGCAATGTGGCTAATCAGGTAATCCATACCGATCTTAACTGTTTATCGGTGGTTCAATACGCAGTAGATGTGCTGAAAGTAAAACACATCATTGTCTGTGGGCACTATGGATGTGGTGGCGTTACTGCGGCGATCGATAATCCACAGTTAGGTTTGATCAATAACTGGCTACTGCATATTCGCGATTACTACCTCAAACATCGCGACTATCTTGTACAAATGCCCGCTGAAGATCGCTCTGATAAGTTGGCCGAAATCAACGTTGCTGAGCAAGTATATAACCTAGCTAACTCAACGATTCTACAAAACGCATGGGAACGAGGGCAGTCCGTTGAAGTGCACGGTTTCGTGTATGGTATTGGGGATGGTCGCTTAGAATATCTAGGCGTGCGCTGTGCTTCACGCGATGCGGTTGAAGATAACTACCGCAAAGCATTAGAGATGATTCTCAACTCTGAGCATCGCTTGCTGTGTCGCTAGTGTTTTTATGCTTAGCCGAGAATAATAACGCCCACGAATTCGTGGGCGTTTCTAGATGCGCAATACTTTAGACGTAGCCAAGACCTTATTCCGCCAGAGGAACCACTTTGCCGATATAAGGTAAATGACGATATTTTTGCGCGTAGTCGATACCCACTCCCACGACAAATTCATCAGGGATCTCAAACCCCACCCAGTTTACTTCTACATCAACTTCACGGCGAGTCGGCTTATCCAGTAAAGTACAGATACGGATCGACTTTGGCTCACGCAACGCCAAAATATCCTTTACTTTATTAAGAGTATTTCCTGTATCAATAATATCTTCCACCAGCAGCACATCCTTGCCTTTAATGTCATCGTCCAGATCTTTCAAGATGCGCACATCTCGCGAGCTTTCCATGCTATTGCCGTAACTAGAAGCGGTCATAAAGTCGACTTGATGAGTCAAATGAATTTGACGAGCGAGATCCGCCATAAAGACAAAAGAACCACGAAGCAAGCCAACCAAGACTAAATCTGTGCTGCCTTGATAATGCTCAGTGATCTGCTGGCCTAATTCACGAATGCGTTTGGCGACTTCCTGCTCAGAAATCATGACTTCAACTGTGTGTTTCATACCATTCTCGTTGTGTTGGGCGATGTCAGCATCGCTGATTTTGGTGATGCGTATAGTAACACCTCACTCAGATCCTGTTAATCGTTTCCCTCCCCCCCCTCGTTGTTATGCGTTAACTCAATAAAGTAAGCTGAAACAACAAACAATTCACATAACTGAACACTTTTCAATCAGCAAAGATTGACCTTAATGATATGCACCATTACACTCATAGAGCTTTAAGAAGCAACTAACAAAATAATCATTAGAGCAAAATGCTCAAACAACTCAATTGGCAAGGATATCCCACTATGGACGTATCAATCGAAAAACGCCCCCGGACCAGACTGTCTCCGCAAAAACGTAAATTACAACTGATGGAAATTGCCTTAGAAGTGTTTGCAAAACGTGGCATTGGCCGCGGCGGTCACGCTGATATTGCGGAGATTGCACAAGTCTCCGTTGCCACAGTCTTCAACTACTTCCCAACCCGAGAAGATCTGGTCGATGATGTACTCAATTTCGTGGTTCGTCAGTATTCCAATTTCCTCACCGATCACATTGATCTGGATTTGGATGTAAAAACCAACCTGCAAACATTGTGCAAAGAAATGGTGAAATTGGCGATGACCGATTGTCACTGGCTCAAAGTTTGGTTTGAATGGAGTGCTTCAACACGGGAGGAGGTATGGCCACTGTTTGTATCCACCAACCGCACCAACCAACTGTTAATCAAAAACATGTTCATTAAAGCCATGGAACGCGGTGAATTGTGTGAGAAACACGATGTAGACAATATGGCGAGTTTGTTCCACGGCATCTTCTACTCGATCTTCCTACAAGTGAACCGTCTAGGTGAGCAGGAAGCGGTGTACAAGTTGGTGGATAGCTACCTCAACATGTTGTGTATCTACAAGAACTAGTTTTTGTGCTATCAAAAATACTTAGGGCGCCTCAAGCGCCCTTTTTATTGCTGCCTTGATGAAGCTAGATAATGCTTTATTCACCCAGATTATCCAAACCCCATTTATACAATGCATTCTTTTTCAACTGGTGAATTTCAGCCACTAAAGCAGCCGCTTTTTTCAATGGCAACTCTTTAGTTAAAATCGCTAGAGTACGTAAAGCATCATCGGGGATCTCTTGCTCCGCCTTATCACGGTATCCATGTACCAGTAACACCATCTCACCTTTTTTGCGGTTATCGTCTTCTGCAATCCATGTAATCAACTCAGCAAGAGGCATGCCTTGGATCGTTTCAAAAGTTTTAGTCAGCTCACGCGCTAGCACCACCTCGCGATTCCCACCGAGAATTTCTAACATATCTTGCAGTGACTCGCAGATCCGATGGGGGGATTCATAAAAAATACACGTACGCGTTACTTTGACTATCTCTAGAAGTTTATCTTTACGTGCTTTACTTTTCGCAGGTAAAAAACCTTCAAAGCTAAAGCTATCCGACGGCAAACCTGAAGCACTGAGTGCAGTGATCACTGCGCATGGGCCAGGAAGTGGCACAACTTTAACGCCAGCTTGACGACATTGAGTGACTAAATGATAACCTGGATCACTGATTAAAGGCGTACCGGCATCAGAAACCAGTGCAATCGACAGCCCAGATAGCAGTTTATCCACTAATACCTGTGCCTTTTGCTGTTCGTTATGGTCATGCAGCGCAAAGGTTTTGGTGGTGATGTTAAAATGCGCTAACAACTTACCTGTATGGCGCGTATCTTCCGCCGCAATCATATCGACACTGGCTAATGTATCTAGTGCACGTTGTGTGATGTCACCCAGATTTCCAATCGGGGTTGGGACAATATAAAGAGTTGGAGCACCATTTGGTGCGGATTTATTATCTGTCATTTGTTTACCATCACATCAACGATTAATATAGAGACAATTTTACACGGACTAACGAAAGAACTCATGGCTATGAACCACCATCAGCGACGCAGTGTACCACGCTTACTCACTCCGATTGCATTATCAATCGTGTTATCAGCTTGTTCGACTCAACCTTCGTCACCGGATGTGGTCGATATTACCGCTCAACCCATCTTAACCGCGCAAACTTATTTGATGCGAGCAGACTCAACCCAAGGCTCTCAACAAAATGATTGGTTGATCATGGCACTAAAAGCGGCCATTGAAGAAAACAATCCCGAGCAGGCTCAATTATTGGTAATGCGACTTGCGAAGCAGCCGCTTACCCCTACTCAACAAGCACAATGGCAGTTACTGCGAGCCCAATTGTTAGTAAATGCTGAGCAGTATCAAGAAGCTCTCGACCAGCTCAATTTCCAAACGAACTGGTCATTACCACAAGCTCAGTGGCAACAGTATCACCAGTTACGTGCTGATATTTTTACAGCACTTGATCGTTCCTTTGATTCAACTCGAGAATTAGTTGCCCTGTATGACATGGCATCAAACAAAGAAAAAGAAGCGTTGACCGATCAGATCTGGATCAATTTAAACCACTACTCGGCAAGCAAAGTAATCAAGCTTTCGGCAGAGCCAGGCGAAGCTGAATTGGATGGTTGGTTGCAATTAACGATCTACATGAAAACACTGGGCAGTGATTTACCTCAGTTAAAAAATACCTTGGAAAAATGGTTAGCAGAAAATCCGCAGCATCCTGCCGCCATTTATACGCCAAAAGCGATCTCAGATATTTTAGCACTGGAAATCGTCAAACCAGTTCAAACCGCACTTTTGCTTCCTTTAAGCGGAAAATTTGCCAAACAGGCTGAATTTATTCGGGATGGTTTTGTATTTGCGATGATGAATGATCCGGATCGTCAGCCGCAAGCAACACTCACTATTATTGATACCAATTCTGAAACACTAGAATCCGTTGATGCAATCCTCACCAATAAACAGATCGATTTTGTCGTGGGGCCGCTAATTAAAAGTAACATCGAAAAGCTACAGCAATTCCAACAAAGCCGTGGCCAAACGATCCCTACGTTAGCACTTAATATCCCCGATCAAATTAATCCATCGGCAGGAACATGCTACCTCGCCCTATCGCCAGACCAAGAAGTGGCACAAGCCGCTAAACATCTGTTCACTCAAGGCTACCGTTACCCACTGATCCTGGCTCCACAGAACAGCTACGGTGAACGTGTGGTAGAAGCGTTTAATGAAGAATGGCGTCGTTACAGCAAGAATAAAGTGGCGGTAAGCCAGTTTGGCGATAAACGTCAATTACAACGCAACATCAACTCGGTTTTTGGCTTGCAAGATAGCCAACAAAACATTGCACAAATGGAATCCTTATTAGGCCTTGGTTTAGAGAGCCAACCACGTAGTCGCCGAGATGTTGATGCAGTATATATCGTGGCCAACAGTTCAGAACTCACTTTAATCAAGCCATTTATTGAAGTAGCGATTAACCCAGATACACGTCCGCCGAAACTATTTTCTAACTCCAACAGCAATACGGGGGGACGTCAATATGAAGACTTATCTGGTGTAACGTACAGTGATATCCCTCTTCTTATTCACCCAACGCCAAGCATTAAAGAGCAGCTGGCTCAGATCTGGCCCAATAGTTCGAATGCTGAACGCCGTTTACAAGCACTTGGTATGGATGCTTACCGTTTGATGGTAGAACTTCCACAAATGAAAATCGTCGAAGGGTATACCATTGAGGGGCAAACTGGCGTACTGAGCATTGATGATCAATGTGTAGTTCAGCGCGAAATTAGCTGGGCAGAGTATAGTGCTCGTTAATACTCGGCACCAAGGTAGTCACTATGAGAAAATGGCGGCAGAATTTCTTCGCCGCCAAGGCCTCTCTCTCATCACGCATAATGCCAATTATCGTCTGGGTGAATTGGATTTGGTAATGCGTGATGGTCCAACCTTAGTCTTTGTAGAAGTGCGATACAGAGCCTGTACTAAGCACGGGCATGCTGCTGAAACCATAACTCGAACCAAGCAAACCCGCTTGATCAAAGCAGCAAATTGTTGGATGCTCGCCAACAAGATTAATAGTCACAGTGCAGATTTTCGATTTGATATCGTTGCCATCCATCAGATGGGGCAACAGATCGAATGGTTAAAAAACGCGATTACTGAAGGATAAGCAATGCTCGACAGCATTAAAGACAGTTTTACAGAAAGCATTCAAATTCAAATTGCAGCAGCAGAGGCATTACCTGATGCCATAATGCATGCAGCACAAGCTATGGTCGCTAGCTTGCTCAACGGTCAAAAAATTCTTTGCTGTGGTAATGGTGGCTCATCAGTTAATGCACAACAATTTGTTTCCTGTCTTCTTAACCGCTTTGAAACTGAGCGCCCAAGCTTACCAGGAATGGCTCTTACTGCAGATAACACTACATTAACAGCTGTTGCTAACGACTATCACTATCAAGAGATTTTCTCCAAACAGGTGCGCGCTTTTGGTCAACCTGGGGATATCTTGTTAGCCATATCAACAAGTGGCAATAGCAAAAATATCATTAAAGCTATGGAAGCTGCCGTAACTCGTGATATGACCATTATTGCCTTAACCGGTAAAGATGGGGGTGAAATGGCAGGATTACTTGGCGAAAATGATGTAGAAATTCGTATCCCATCACACCGCACAGCTCGCATCCATGAAGTACATATGGTGACACTGCACTGCCTTTGTGATTTGATTGATCAAGTGTTATTCCCAGCCCACGTAGAGTGATCATGAAAAGCATTAGAGTTCTTATCCTTTTGGGCTTGCTCGTCACCTTGAGTGGATGTGCAGGACTTTTTATCGCTGGTGCAGCAACGACTGCCACTATTGCTATCGACCCGCGTAGTACCCAAGAAATCTGGCAAGATAATAATGTGGAATTGGGAATAGCTGGTCTTGCCAATAAAGAGCCCTACCGTAAAGATACCCGTATTTCTGCTGTCTCTTATCGAGGAACTGTCGTATTACTTGGACAATCTCGTAGCGATGCAACGCTAGAGCAATTTATCGATCAAGCACGTCAACTCAAAGGCGTAAAAGAGTTGCACAATCAAGTGCAAATTAAGGCTCCCCTTTCCGTTGGTGAAATCAGTAATGACAGCTGGATCACCACTAAAGTGAAATCAGCATTACTGACAAAATCGGAATTAAACGGCATTAAAATCAAGGTTGTCACGGAAGATCGTGTAGTTTATTTGTTTGGATATGTTTCCGCAGAACATGCGGATATTGCCATCGACGTAGCAAGAAACATCATTGGTGTAAAACAAGTAGTAAAAGCCTTCGAATACGCTCAGTGAGTTAACGAGTTATAAATTACACGCATAGAAAAGGCAGCGATCATTGCTGCCTTTTTACATTACATTTATGCACTCACTTAACTACACGCAAGCTAGGCTTACCTTTCGGCCGTTGAGTATCCTCATCACTAGAGTGATCATCACCTAACCCCTTCTCGACTTCAATCAAAGGAGCATCTGAGTCTAACTCTTCAGAAAACTCCATCATATCAAGGTAAGCAGGCTCGGGCTCAAACATAGTACCAGCACCATTTTCACGAGCATAAATAGCTTGTACCGCATAAATCGGCACAATTACTAAATGAGGACGACCACCAAAACGAGCATTGAAAGTAACTTCTTCATTGCCTAGTTCCAAGTGCCCAACCGCACGTGGTGCCACATTAAGAATGATTTGACCATCTTGAACGTATTCAAGCGGTACTTTCACTCCAGGTAGCGTTGCATCAACCACTAGGTGTGGTGTAAGTTCGTTTTCCAACAGCCAATCATAAAATGCACGTAGCAAATAAGGTCGGCGTGGTGTCATTTGACCAATATCCATTCCGGCATCCATTAACGAGCCAGACGCATCTCGCGTTCTGCTTCTGTAAGAGAAGCAAGGAATGAATCACGTTCAAATACACGGTTCATATACACTTTTAGCTCTTTAGATCCTGGACCAATTAAATCAATACCAAGAACTGGTAAACGCCACAGTAATGGTGCTAAATAGCAGTCGATCAAGCTGAACTCTTCACTCATAAAGTATTCAAACTCAGCAAAAACAGGACCAAGAGTCAGCAAGTCATTACGCAGTTTATTACGCGCATTTTCAGCAACTTCAGGTGAGCCATTAACCACTTTTTCCGCCAATGAATACCAGTTTCTTTCGATACGGTAGATCATCAAACGGCTATTACCACGCGCAACTGGGTAAACTGGCATCAGTGGTGGATGGGGGAAACGCTCATCCAAGTATTCCATGATGATCTTTGAGTCATACAGAGCAAGCTCACGATCAACCAATGTAGGAACCGTTTTATAAGGATTCAGCTCAATCAGTTCCGCTGGAAGGTTGTTTTCATCAACCAACTCTACTTCAAAACTGACGCCTTTTTCAGCCAGCACAATGCGAACCTGATGGCTATACATGTCAGATGCACTTGAAAACAGAGTCATCACAGAACGTTTGTTGGCAGCTACAGCCATGGAGCCCTCCAGTACATATACGGGTACAAAAAATCAATGGAGGCTAAAGCCTCCACTGATGAGTTAACAATTGGGAATTAGCGCAGCATAATAGCACAATTAGTGCACATCACGCCAATACTCTTTCTTAAGCGCTACTACTACAATAGTGAAAATGACCAGAAAAGCCATGGTCCACCAGCCTAAACTTTGACGCTCAAGCTTCATCGGCTCACCTGAATATTCAAGGAAGTTAACTAAGTCACGTACGGCTTGATTGTACTCACCTTCACTCAATTCACCGTTACCACGGGACTTAACGCCAACAACATGTTGAACCTCAACACCATCAATAACTTTAGTTTCATAAATAGGTTCTGGTGTGCCTTGAAGCTCTTCCAGTACATGTGGCATACCAACACTTGGGAACACAATGTTGTTCACACCAAACGGACGTGATAGGTCGGTGTAAAAAGAGCGCAAATAGGTGTATAACCAGTCCGTCCCACGTACACGAGCCACCAGAGTTAAATCTGGCGGTGGAGCTCCAAACCATTTCGCAGCTGATTTATCCGGAATCGCATTCTCCATCAATTCACCAACTTTGGTTTCAGGATTGAAAATCAGGTTTTCCTTCATCAGGTCAACTGGAATACCGAGATCGTTAGCCACTCGCTCATAGCGTTGATACTGCGTAGAATGGCAGCCAAAACAGTAGTTCATGAATAACTTGGCACCATTTTGCAGTGATGCTTGATCCGTTAAATCGTTATTCGCTTTATCTAAATGCACATTTGCACCAGCCGCCATAGCCAGTGATGGCAGCATAGCAAACAAAACTACAATCCATTTCTTCATTTGTATGTCACCCTTGTTGGTAATGGCTTAGTTGCTTCATTTTTGCTGTAAATGAAAAGCAGCACAAAGAACATGAAGTAACCCAAACTAAATATTCTAGCCAGTAAGGTATAGGTTGGTGTCGCAGGTAAAGCCCCCAGTACACCTAATGCAATGAAACAAACGGTAAATTGCGCAATGTTAATGAGATGCAGCTTACTACGATAACGATAAGAACGTACTTTACAACGATCTAGCCAAGGCAATAGGAACAAAACAACTATTGATGCCCCCATCGCAATAACACCTAGCAACTTATCTGGAACCGCGCGCAAGATCGCGTAAAACGGTGTGAAATACCAAACAGGGGCAATATGAGCAGGTGTTTTCAGTGGATTAGCAGCTTCAAAGTTGGGCGGCTCAAGGAAATATCCACCCATTTCTGGATTGAAGAACAATACGTAACAGAATAAGAACAAGAAGCCCGCCACACCCACTAAGTCTTTAACCGTTCCATAAGGATGGAATGGGATAGAGTCAATAATGTCGTATTTTTTGGTGTAGTAACCATGGAATTTGAACTGAGTTTCGTAGTCTTCACCCATAGATCCTTTCGGTAGTTTAGTATCAATACCATCAGGGTTGTTTGAGCCGACTTCATGCAGCGCCAAAATATGCAATACAATCAGTAGCAATAACACAATAGGTAACGCGATTACGTGTAACGCAAAGAAACGGTTCAATGTAGCGCCAGAAATAACGTAGTCACCACGAATCCACAGAGTTAAATCATCACCGATAACAGGAATTGCACCGAACAGTGAAATGATTACCTGTGCACCCCAGTAAGACATTTGTCCCCAAGGTAGCAAGTACCCCATAAAAGCTTCAGCCATCAGCACAAGGAAAATCAACATACCGAAAAGCCACAACAACTCACGAGGTTTCTGATAGGAGCCGTAAATCAAACCACGGAACATGTGTAAGTAGACCACCACGAAAAATGCAGATGCACCTGTGGAGTGCATATAACGCAGCAACCAACCATACTCAACATCGCGCATGATGTATTCAATAGAGGCAAACGCTCCTTCACCTGAGGGAACGTAGTTCATTGTTAACCAAATACCGGTTAGGATTTGGTTAACCAGCACCAACATGGCAAGTGAACCAAACAGATACCAAAAGTTAAAATTCTTTGGCATCGGATACTCAGAAAGATGTTTTTTATACGCATTCATTGCCGGTAGGCGTTTTTCTACCCAATCAAGTAGAGCTTGCATTATGCCTCCCCTGTCTCATCGAGACCGATGACAATTTTGGTATCAGTAAGATACATATGTTTCGGAATTACCAAGTTAAGTGGAGCTGGAACGCCTTGGAATACACGGCCAGCCATATCAAACTTAGAACCATGACATGGACAGAAGAAGCCGGATTTCACCCCTTGAACTTGCTCACTGAAAGAGT
>JBOFIW010000199.1:0-4302 GCA_051650365.1 Vibrio sp.
CGTGGGGCTGGTTTTGATGCTGTCGAAGAGTTTGATGGAGAGCTCTTTGGATTGCGCTGAGCTTTTTTCGAGTTGGGGGCATGACGAAACTCTTGCGCATTTTTACCGTGGTAGGTTTTTGGGTTGCGGCGCGCTTTGGACTCTTTATTGGCTTCACGACTATCAAACAGCTTGGCATCAGTCGCTCGCTTAATGCGGTCACCACTTTGTGCGACACGTGACGCTTCTTCCGTACCACTTGAATCCTCACACATGGCCAGAATTTCATTCACTTCTGCTTCGCTTAAATAACGCCATTTACCGTTTGGAATCCCATCTAATGTGATGTTCATGATTCGCACTCGACGCAGTTTAAATACCTCATAACCCAAGGCTTCACACATGCGACGAATTTGGCGATTGAGGCCTTGAGTGAGCACGATACGAAAAGAATACTGGGTTTCCTGAGTGACTTTACAAGGCAGAGTAACGGTATCAAGGATGTTCACTCCAGATGCCATCTGACGGATAAATTCAGGTGTAATAGGTTTATCAACCCGTACTACATACTCTTTTTCGTGGTTATTACCTGCACGCAGGATTTTATTCACGATATCGCCATCATTGGTTAGAAAGATCAGTCCGTCAGACGGCTTATCTAAACGGCCAATCGGGAAGATACGTTTGTGGTGACCAATAAAGTCGACAATGTTCCCCGGAACATCGCGTTCTGTGGTACAGGTAATACCGGTGGGCTTGTTTAAAGCAATATAGATAGGGTGTTCTTTGCTGCGTAGCGGCTTGCCATCAATACACACTTCATCTTGTTCGGTGACTTTACTTCCAACTTCTGGCTGTGCGCCATTTAGGGTGACGCGACCTTGTTCAATCAGTTTGTCAGCCTCACGGCGTGAGCAAAAACCAGTTTCACTGATGAATTTATTAAGGCGTTTTTCAATAGGTTGGGACATACAATCTCCTAACGTTTCACAACGGATGGTTGCACAAAATCCGCGCATTCTAACAGCTTTGCCTGCTTAGCCAAGACGTTTCTGATGACGCTCACGGTTTTCCGCTTTTTTCTCCGTACTCTTACGAAGTAAGACATAAACCGCACCACTGCCACCATGTAGCCGTTGTGCGGAATGGGCGCACTGCACTTCACTGATTTGGGTCAGCCAATGGCTCACAAAACTCTTCATTAATGCAGGCGGTGTCGAACGTTCGCCATGACCATGCACAATCAGCATGGTGCGAATATCCATCGCCATGCATTGACGAATAAACTGGATCACTTCACTGCGTGCTTCTTTCAGCGTTTTTCGATGTAAGTCTAAGCGTGCCTGAATGGGGTATTTGCCCAATCTGAGTTTGCGGTAAACGCCGTCCTGCACACCATCGCGCTTAAATTCGAGGAGATTATCGGGTTTAACCATAGGCGCATGATCAATGGATAGAGCATCGGGAGCATGGTCTGTCAAACTTACCGCCGCTTCACGTTTAGCCAATTGAGCTTCAGTGATTTGGTGAGTCTTTTTCAGTTCAACGGTGTCATGAGTAATGGTTTTTACATCGCCCATCATTTGTTGGAACAGTTCGAAATCATCTTGCGACATAACGGCACATCAAAGTTATTTCACATGGGTGTGATTATATACTCGTACTTTACCAAGTTGCACCGAGTTGATGGGGTGGGAGAGTCGTGTTGAGTGTGAATGTACAATAAAAAACCGGAGCAGACACGTAGTCGGCTCCGGTGCATAGCGTTGTTCTATTTTTCAATAGAGGCTAGCGATCTAGTGAGGAGATTCGTCGTTCATTACTTTGTAGATGAAGAAACCGCCATAAAACAGCATAAGACCTAGAGCGCCAAAGATGACTATCATTGAAGAGAGTCCAATTGCATTACCAAAAAGAAGATTGAGCCAGAAGTCCATGTTTCCTCCAAAGTGTTGAAGACATGGCAACGTTAAATTTTGGCTACATTTGCAGCACTGATCTAGATCAATTGTGTTGCATAGGTTGCCAATATGTTTCTTGTGTTGAGTTGTGAGTCACATTTTTTTCGTGCTTTGGTGGTGTTTTGAGCGAACAGTTTAAGCCATGCAGAAAGTCTGGATTAAAGGGTTGCGTTTCCGGAAATGGCGAGTAATATACGCAGCGTTCCGGTGAATAGCGCAGTTTGGTAGCGCATCTGGTTTGGGACCAGAGGGTCGGGGGTTCGAATCCCTCTTCACCGACCATATTTAAGGCCTCAGCATTTATGCTGGGGCCTTTTACTTTCTGCCATTACTCATTTTGTCTAGAAATTGCTGTTTGAAATGGCAAAGCCATTGGCTCAACGTTGCTCAGAAAACATTAGCCATCATATTCACTCGAAAAATGAGCAATTTGCTTCAGTGCTTTGATTCAGTTGTTTGATGCTAAAGCCCTTTTTCTTGAGTTGGGCTAGTAAGCTCTGTTCACCAACCAAATGCAAAGTCCCAACGACCACCAGATAAGGCTTATCTTGCTCTAGCAAGAAACTGGTTTGGCTCAATTTTTCTGCCCAATCTTGATTACGTGCAATCAGCATTTTGTGCTCTAATTCGGGCGACATTTCACTCAGCTTTGCCACTTCTAATAGCTTGTCCTGATCGCCATTTTTCCAACTCTGAATCATGCATTCAGCAAGCTTGGCGTTGATTTTCCAATCCTTGATTAAACCCACCAACAGCTCTTCACCTGAATTGGGCAACCCTGCTAATAGATCAAGCTGAAACTGTAAGGTTTCTAAACTCAGTACCGGAATGTGCTGTTGTTCTGCTTGATGCATGAAATAAAGGTCGATGCCTCGCTCGGCTTGATAGCCCAGCTCTAAAAATTGGCGCATTTGTATTAGCAAACTGGTAGACCAAGGTGGCATTTGGCGGATCTGCTGTGCATCCAAACTCAATTGCTGCGCAATTCTATCTAGAATAAATAGTTGTTCATTAGTAAGCACTTGCTCACTTGTAATTGCAGAAAAGGTTGGAGTGACGGATGAACTTTTTCGAATATCGGTTTCAACGACTAAACCCGCACTCTGTGTTAGGGCTTGTTCAACTTGTTTCGGGAGGGGGTAGATATCATCTCGCCCCACATGAAGTGAGCCAAAGATCAATAGTTGAGTCGAACCTTTGGTTGCAGACCAAAATAGAGGTTCAGCCTGTAGCGGTAGGCTAAACAACAATAAGATAGAGAAAATTAATCGCTGCGGCATGAAAGAGATCTGCTCCGTCTGGTTTGTCAAAAACGTTATTTTATCAGTGAATTAACGTTTTTGACGGAGTGTTAATAATGATAAAGCTCACATCTTGTCGATTTGTTCGAGTTGAATCACGAATTGATGGTTTTTCGAGGTGTGATCTATGTCGTGTTTTGCTAGATGAATATGGTTGGCAAATGTGACATCTATTGCAAGAAATCTCGTCAAAACCTAACTGTCGATTTTAACGTCTTGCCTATGCTTTTGATATTTATTGATTTTTATTGAATGTCAAAATGTAAAGTTTGAATTAGATCACTGGTGGAAAGGATTAATTTTGCGCTTAGAAAAAAGTGCCGCTAAATATCCTCTGAATTTTAGGTAAAGCCATTGGCTGATGTCGTTGTGAGATTGGGTGCAGGCAGAGCATCCCTCATCGTTAACTAATTTAGGGTTATTATTATGCTGAAGAAGAGTCTTATCTCGATTGCGGTATTCACTTCATTAAGTGGTTGCGCACTCAATACCACCTCACCACAAGACGTGGTGGACACATTAGCGAATAACTTGGATGTGCAATACCAAGTGATCAACAACCACGGTGCGGATACCGGTTTGGCTTGTCAAACTCTAGAAGCTGAATGGGCATCTTGTAACCAAGTAAATATGACCTTGGTTAATCGTGGTGAGACGGTAAATTCAAAAGATTGGGCCATTTACTTCCACAGTATTCGCTTGATCCTCGATGTAGGTAATGACCAGTTCAAAATTACTCGCGTAACAGGCGACCTACATAAATTGGAACCTACCGATAAGTTTGATGGTTTTGCCGCAGGTGAAACAGTTACTCTACCGCTGATTGGTGAATACTGGACGCTGTTTGAAACTGACTTTATGCCGCGTGCTTTTGTAACCGCACCGGATGCCGAGCCCAAAGTGATTGCTTCTTTAAATACAGAAGAAGTCGCCAGTTTTGTTGCTGGGCTAGAGGGAGAAAATCTCAAGCGTACTCCGAGCGATAACAATGTATTTGCTCAAGCCCTGTCTCGCTTTGAAAAGAACAGTGATGTCGCGTTGCAAGATGTTTCTAGCGCACT
>JBOFIW010000200.1:0-1405 GCA_051650365.1 Vibrio sp.
GATACAAATACCGATGAAGATTGAGCAACTTCTGACTCATTTGAACTACTATTCACTTGTTTTTGAGCAACCACTTGATCGGCTATTGACCAAGGGTCTTTGGCTATTGATAGGCCTCGCTTCGCCCAATCCACTCTCATATCAAATTTCTTATCTGAACTAATCCAACTCTGTTTTGTTTTTCCAAATGATTTTCCGGTAAATGATGTCACTAATTTTGGGTTCCAGTTATCCACTGTTTTTACGATCCCTTTCGTTATCCCACCACCGAATTTAATGATTGATCCCCATAACTTTAGCTTCTTATCATCTTGCACTGTCGCCGCCATCACCATTGATGCTCCAACAACGCCAAGCATATCTGCTGATAACCCAACAAATTTTATTGCCGGAGCTTGGGATATTTGACCTAATATATTTTTATTAGAAAAACCTGTAATTTTAATAAATGACTTTGAGCCCAACGTTTTATGCGCTAAAGACATCCCACTTCCAGCTTTAATTGTTGAAGCTACACTGTTTACACCTCCAACCACCGCTCCCGCTAAACCAAAAGCTGCCGAAGCAATTTTTAGCCCTTTTGTTGCGGGGTGTGAATTATCATCAATACCCGCTACTGCCATATCAAGCACGCCACTTACTGCGCTTGTCACACCGCCAATTACACCTAATGCAATACCAAGGGTTGCACCTCCTGTAACAACAGCTGAAACAGCAACGGCCACCCCAACAATAAAACTAAATAACCCGAAGAAAAAACCTCTAAAGTTAAATTCTCCAGTAGGATCAAATTGGTTGATGGGATCATTCACACAATAACTGTACCCATTTATCCCCCCCTTACCATGAGGCGACTCTAAATTATCAAATTGCATGAAACTTTGAGAAAGTGGGTCATAAATACGGTAGCCATTACCCGTATGATAAAAACCTATATGTGTTTCTAGGCGGTGACCATGATAACCAAATTGCCCTAAGTCAATAGATAGTGGGAGCACTTTGTCGAAAACCATAGCATTCACAGGAAAAGCTTTGAATGACCATAATGTTGCCCCACTGATACAAGCCGTTTGTTTTAAAAAATTACGTCGAGTTAAATTATTCAACATGGGTTATCCTCATCCAAATGGTAGATATGATGAACTGGCAACAGTTACCTGATCACGAGTAGAGCCTAAATTACTGTTTGTTCCATCTAAATAGTTATAATTAGCTTGGGTAATATTTGAATCGGTAGTAATAGTTAATGCTTTTCCACCATTTGAACCAGAGAACGCCAATGATTCATTTGCCCTTGTTATCGCAACTAATTCATCATGATGGTAATAAAGTTGAGCAATATTTCCTAATGCATCAACCGAAACACTTTGCATTCCAATAGCATCATAATAGTACTTACGAATTA
>JBOFIW010000201.1:0-11763 GCA_051650365.1 Vibrio sp.
AAAGGTATAGAAAGAATATTTCCGAAATTTTCTAACAAATTTGAAGCGATTTCGGTGCGTGTACCGACGGTAAATGTGACCGCAATGGATTTAAGTGTCACAATTAAATCAAATGTGAAAGTTAATGACGTAAATCAAACCATTGTGAACGCATCTCAGTGTACATTACGTGGCATTGTTGACTATACTGAAGCGCCTTTGGTTTCCATTGATTTTAACCATGATCCACACAGTGCGATTGTGGATGGAACACAAACGAGAGTCAGTAACGGGCACTTAGTGAAAATGCTCGTTTGGTGTGATAACGAATGGGGCTTTGCTAACCGGATGTTAGATACCGCTTTGGCAATGCAAGCCACGCAGTAAAGGCTAAGCATGCACATCAAATCAGGTTTGGATATTGAAACCTGAAGAACGCATCCCCATATCGGTAAACAGCTAAGATTTTACCGACTCGGCAGGGTCGCCGAGTTGCAGAATTTTCATTTCTTTAAATAGTTTGAGAGGACAAATCATGTCTGTAATCAAGATGATTGACCTGGATCTTGCAGGTAAACGCGTATTTATCCGTGCTGACCTGAACGTACCAGTAAAAGACGGCAAAGTGACTTCAGATGCACGTATCCTTGCGTCTCTACCAACAATCAAGCACTGCTTGGAAGCGGGCGCTAAAGTAATGGTCACTTCTCACTTGGGTCGCCCAACTGAAGGTGAGTATGCTGAAGAGTTCTCTCTACTACCAGTGGTTAACTACCTGAACGACGCACTAGACTGCGAAGTTCGCCTAGTTAAAGACTACCTAGACGGCGTTGAGCTGAACGCAGGTGAACTGGTTGTTCTGGAAAACGTTCGCTTCAACAAAGGCGAAAAGAAAAACGAAGAAGCACTGTCTAAGAAATATGCAGCACTGTGTGACGTATTCGTGATGGATGCGTTTGGTACTGCGCACCGTGCTCAAGCTTCTACTCACGGTGTTGGTATGTTTGCTCCTATCGCTTGTGCAGGCCCTCTGTTGGCAGACGAACTGGAAGCATTAGGTAAAGCGATGGACAAGCCAGCTCGTCCAATGGTTGCTATCGTGGGTGGTTCAAAAGTTTCTACTAAACTGACTGTACTTGAGTCACTGTCAAAAATCGCTGACCAACTGGTTGTTGGCGGTGGTATCGCGAACACTTTCATCGCGGCAGCGGGTCACAACGTAGGTAAGTCTCTATATGAAGCAGACCTTGTTGAAACGGCGAAAAAACTGATGGAAGAGTGTGCAATTCCAGTTGCGACTGATGTGGCTTGTGCAAAAGCATTCGATGAGAACGCAGAAGCTGAAATCAAACACGTTTCTGAAGTTCAAGACGACGACATGATTTTCGACTTGGGTCCAAACTCAACAGCTGAACTGGCTGAGATCCTGAAAAACGCGAAAACTATCCTGTGGAACGGCCCAGTAGGCGTATTCGAATTCAAGAACTTTGAAGCGGGTACTCGTGGTATCGCAGAAGCGATCGCACAATCAGAAGGCTTCTCTGTTGCGGGCGGCGGTGACACGCTAGCGGCGATCGACAAGTTCGGTATCAAAGCGGATGTTTCTTACATCTCTACTGGCGGCGGCGCGTTCCTTGAGTTCGTTGAAGGTAAAAAACTGCCTGCAGTAGAAATGCTGGAAGCACGCGCTAAAGCGTAATGATTAAATGAGAGCGGGAGACAACTCCCGCTTTCTTGTTTGCTGCACGGCGAGTATTTCTTTGGTAGAATGCCGCGATTGGTGAGCAAACGTTTGCAAGAATTGAAACTTACCGTTTTTATTTTTAAAACGACAGAAAATAGGATTCCATCCATGTCTAAGATCTTTGATTTTGTAAAACCTGGTGTTATTTCTGGTGATGACGTACAGAAAGTTTTTGAAGTAGCAAAACAAAATGGCTTTGCACTTCCAGCAGTAAACTGTGTCGGTACTGACTCTGTAAACGGCGTTCTAGAAGCAGCAGCAAAAGTGAAAGCGCCTGTTATCGTTCAGTTCTCTAACGGTGGCGCAGCATTCTTTGCTGGTAAAGGTCTGAAACTTGAAGGTCAACAAGCGCAAATCCTAGGCGCGATCGCAGGTGCAAAATACGTTCACTCTGTAGCAGAAGCTTACGGTATTCCAGTGATCCTGCACACTGACCACGCAGCGAAAAACCTACTACCTTGGATCGACGGTCTGCTAGACGCTGGTGAAAAACACTTCGCAGAAACGGGTAAACCACTGTTCTCTTCGCACATGATCGATCTGTCTGAAGAGTCTCTGGAAGATAACATCGCGATCTCTGCAAAATACCTAGAGCGCATGGCGAAAATGAACATGACTCTGGAGATTGAACTGGGTTGTACTGGTGGTGAAGAAGACGGTGTCGATAACTCTGACATGGATTCTTCTGAGCTGTACACTTCTCCAGAAGACGTGGCATACGCTTACGAGAAACTGAACGCAATCAGCCATCGTTTCACTATCGCAGCTTCTTTCGGTAACGTACACGGCGTTTACAAGCCAGGCAACGTAGTTCTGACTCCAACTATCCTACGTGATTCTCAAAAATACGTTTCTGAGAAGTTTGCTCTGCCAGAAAACTCTCTGAACTTCGTATTCCACGGTGGTTCAGGTTCTTCTTTGGAAGAAATCCGTGAGTCTATTTCTTACGGCGTGATCAAAATGAATATTGATACTGATACTCAGTGGGCAACATGGGATGGTATTCGTCAATACGAAGCGAAAAACCATGATTACCTGCAAGGTCAAATCGGTAACCCAACGGGTGAAGATGCACCGAACAAGAAATACTACGATCCACGCGTATGGCTGCGTGCTGGTCAAGCGGCAATGGTTGCTCGCCTAGAGAAAGCATTTGCTGACCTGAATGCGATTGACGTACTGTAATTTACGTTAAAAGCATGAAATATGAAGAAACCCGCTCAAGAGCGGGTTTCTTTTTTTACGCACGGAATTTGATGGGTAGCGGAGTGACAGAATATTGTTTAATCTGTAGCTGGAACGTAGCAAATTTAGCATAACCTTTTGTTTTGTTGTTATTTGCCAAACTCTGACTTTGCGAAATGTTGAGTTTGCGTTATCGTGCCAAAATTCTGACTTTTGGCGGTTTATCTATAAACTCCACTGGTGAGTTATTGGTTTCTGCTGATTTTTCATTAACTATGAGAGGAAAACACTATGGCTAGTGAATCGATTGGTGTTGAAGCACCTATCGTTGAGAGCTTTAATCAGGTCAACACTTGGCTGACCAACAATTCTGATCTGCTTATTCAATATGGTGTGAATATCATTTCGGCAGTTCTGATCCTGTTTATCGGTAACATTATAGTTAAAGCGGTAGCGGGTAGTGTTGCGAAGGTATTGAAGAAGAAAGATATGGATAAGGCCGTCGTGGAGTTCGTTCATGGCCTAGTTCGTTATTTGCTGTTTGTGATTGTGCTTATTGCTGCTTTAGGGCGCGTAGGGGTTGAAACGGCTTCAGTGGTCGCGGTTATTGGTGCGGCAGGTTTAGCAATTGGCTTGGCGCTGCAAGGGTCACTGTCTAACTTTGCGGCTGGTGTGTTGATCGTGGCTTTCCGTCCATTTAAATCGGGTGACTATGTGGAAATCGGTGGCGTCGCAGGTTCTGTTGATGCTATTCAGATCTTCCAAACCGTATTGAAAACACCTGACAACAAAATGGTTGTCGTGCCTAACTCTTCTGTTATTGGTGGTGCAATCACTAACTACTCACGTCATGAAACTCGTCGTGTTGATATGGTGATTGGAGTGTCATACAAGTCTGATCTGCAGAAAACTAAACGTGTTCTGCGTGAGACACTCGAAAAAGATCCTCGTATCCTAAAAGATCCTGATATGACTATTGGTGTTCTGACTTTGGCGGATTCATCAATCAACTTTGTAGTACGTCCATGGTGTAAAACTGCGGACTACTGGGCGGTTTACTTTGATTCTATGCAAGCAATCAAAGAAGCTCTGGATGCCAACGGTATCGAAATTCCATTCCCACAAATGGATGTGCATCTCAACAAAATCAACTAATTGTTGTGCGGTATAAAAAAGGCGGAGTGTTAACTCCGCTTTTTTTATCTGTTATGGCTTCAATTTTAATTAATTTACCCAGTGATTGAGATATAAGTTCTTAGTCAAAGCAAAGGCAATAATGAACATCATCGCTGCAACTGCCATATCAATCACTTGTCTCACCCTAGGTTTTGAGAGTGTAGTGCTGAGTTTAGCCGCACCGAGTGATAGGGTAAAAAACCAAACGAAAGAAGCGAGAATTGTCCCTATCGCAAAGGCAATTCGCTCATCACCTTGGAATTGACCACCTATCGAGCCAAGGATCACCACTGTATCCAAATACAAATGTGGGTTGAATACGGTGACTGCAAAAGCACCGAAGATCACCGCTTTACGTCCAGTCGATGTAGGGGTAGAGGATGAATTCGAGGCTTGTGTTGGCTTGAGTGCGGCACGGAGTGAGAGAAAACCATAAGTACAGAGAAACAGAATGCCGCCCAAGGTGACACCAATCAATAAGCTCGTATTTTGAGAGATGAGAGCACCACCGCCAAAAATACCGAGAGTGATGAAAAACATATCGAGAACGCCACAGGTGGCGGCCGTAGTCAGGTGATGGTGGCGTTTAATCCCTTGGTTAAGTACATAAGCATTTTGAGCACCAATGGGAATAATCATGGTTGCACCTAAGCTGAATCCCTGCAGCAGAATCCACCAGTTCATTTGTTTACCTCAGACAGCTTGATTGGAGTGATAGGCTGAGCAAGATAAGTATTCGAACTAGATAAGTATAATTAATAATTTTAATATCATATTAAAGAGGCTAATAAGTGAGTAAGGGAATGCATGCGTGGTCTAGATTATCGTTGGATTGAGGCTCTGGACAGTGTGGTGAATAAAGGCAGTTTTGAGCGGGCTGCGGAACAATTATTCATCTCTCAATCTGCAGTATCACAACGTATTAAGCAGTTGGAAAAATATTTGGCTCAACCTGTGTTGATTCGAGAGCAGCCACCAAGGCCGACATTGGTGGGAAAAAAGCTGCTCGGCCTTTATCGGCGTGTTTGTTTGATTGAGCAAGAGTTGGTGCCAGAGCTGACTAACCAAGAACATGTGCGCCCGGTTTCCCTGTCTATCGCCACCAACGCTGATAGTTTAGCTACTTGGCTGCTAAGTGCACTTGACCCTGTAATGAAGGGTCGTCAAGTTGAGCTGAACCTGGCCATTTATGGAGAATCTCGCACTTTAGATAAATTAAAAAATGGTGAAGTGGTGGGGGCGATTAGCCTTGAACCACAACCGATTACAGGGTGTAGTGCCGAGTATTTAGGGCAGATGGAATATTTGTGTGTAGCTAGCCCAGAGTTTTATCAACGTTATTTTGCTAAGGGAGTGAGTGAGCGCTCATTGATGAAGGCTCCTGCAGTGTCCTACGATCAACATGATGAACTGCACAATAAATTTTTGTGGGACTATTTTTCAGTTCCGCGAGACAAGGTGATTAATCACACCGTGGGAAGCTCCGAAGCCTTCGTTCGTCTCGCTGTTTCTGGTGCGGCTTATTGCTTGATCCCGCGTTTGCAAATCATTAATGAGTTGGACAATGGATTGCTGATCAATATCACTCCAGAATTTATGTTGTCTTATCCGATATTTTGGCACCACTGGCAATTAGAAACGGGAGTATTGCTTGAGCTTAGCCAAGCGATTATCAGCTATGCGAAAAATGTTCTGCCTCAATAATCCGTGACCGGGTCAAAGTTGTGTGATTTTTATGGCTTGGATCTGGCGCTATGCACCACTTTACCTATGATGATGGCAGGCGATGATATAAGGATCGAAATGATGAAATTATTTACACCTGTGGTTTTACTTTTATCGGCACTCTCAGCTCCTACTTTTGCACAGGAGTGGGATTTTCCACATGTCTCGACAACTGGGTATGGTGAAGTCACGGCAGTACCTGATATGGCTGAATTTACGGTTAAGGTTGTCGAATCAACGATGAATGCCGAACAAGCTAAAGCTGCGGTAGATAAAGCAGTAACGGAGTTCACTTCCAAGTTAGTGAAATCAGGGGTTGGACAGCAGAACATCTCTAGTTCCAATTTGTACATCAATCCACAATACCACTATCCATCAAACGGTAAACCTGAGCTGATCGGATATCAGGCATCTCGTTCGATGACAGTGCGAGTGGAAGATGTGGCTAAGCTCAATCAATATCTGGATATCGCTTTAGAATCAGGTATCAATCAAGTCAATAGCATTCAGCTGAAAGTACGTGATCAAGAAAAATACCAGCAACAAGCACGTATGGCAGCGATTGAAGATGCTAAGCAGAAAGCCCAGTTTTTAGCGAAAGGTTTTGAACGTCGTTTAGAAGGTGTTTGGCGAGTGGATTACAACACACCTAGTGTTGAGCCAATCATGATGCGTTCAGCAAATCTCAGCGAAAAAATGGACGTTAATGATACATATCAAGACTCTGCATTGGTGATCCGTGATCGTGTGGATGTAGTGTATAAATTGGCACCATAAGCTTAGGTGATTAAAGTAGTTAAAATAGGGGCGACGAAAGTCGCCCCTATTGCTTTTCCTCATCCAAATTTTCATGAAATTGATGTGATTATAGTTAGATGGTTTTTATATCTTGTTGTTATTTAAAACTAAAATCTTAATTATATTTTTTAAGCACAGTTAGACTAAAGTCTAGTTCTGCGGAATTATTGAGCTAAACTAAGTGATAAGTAAACTGCTGACTTTTTCATCAATAAGGCTTGTTGTTTGATGGAGAGTCATTGTTACTTTCCATGATGCTTAGGCATAGAGATCAAAACACTGAGCAAACGAGAGGCAGTGTATGTTGAACCATATTCTCGTCAGATTGACGATTGGCTGCTTGTTAGTATTGGGCATAAAGCTCAGCGCACTTTATTTTCTACCTATGGTGCTTTTGCTTAATACTCATCACAAAGAGTTTTTCGGTTGGTAATAAAAAACGGAGCCCAATGGGCTCCGTTTTTATATCGTTTTCAGCGGGCGCTAGGCCGTCGCATTCGTCCGATTACAGTACGTGTACTGATGCAGTGTTCGTTGTGCCAGAAGCAACCAGTGCGCCTGAAACCATCACTACGATGTCGCCTTTCTTGCCTAGACCCGATTGCAGCGCAATCTCTTTGCCCAAGTGGTAGAAAGCGTCAGTGTTGTCAATCGCATCAACCACAACTGGCGTTACACCTTTAGAAAGCACTAGCTGAGCAGCTGTTTTCTTGTTGGTGGTTACTGCAATGATGTTTGCGGTTGGGAAGTATTTACGGATTGAACGTGCTGATTTACCCGCTTCAGTTGCCACGATGATCAGTGGTGCCGCCAGTTTCTCAGCTGTGTCTACTGCACCTTTACATACTGCTTCAGTGATACGCAGACGTGGGCTATCCAGACGTGAACCTAGTTCAGCTTTCAGTACAGAATCAGTACGGTTCGCGATTTGCGCCATGATCTTCACTGCTTCAACTGGGTACTTACCTTTTGCAGTTTCACCAGACAGCATCACCGCGTCAGTACCATCCATGATCGCGTTAGCAACGTCACCCGCTTCTGCACGAGTTGGACGTGGGTTCTTGATCATAGAATCCAGCATTTGAGTTGCAGTGATAACCACTTTACGTGCGCGGTTACATTTTTCGATCATCATCTTTTGAGCGAAGATTACTTCTTCAGCTGGGATTTCAACACCTAGGTCGCCACGTGCAACCATGATGCCGTCAGACAGCTCAAGGATCTCATCGAAGTTGTCCAAGCCTTCTTGGTTTTCGATTTTAGAGATGATTTGGATGTTTTGGCCACCGTGTGATGCCAGAACTTCACGAATTTCTTTAACGTCAGAACCTTTACGGATGAAAGAGGCTGCAACGAAATCAACGCCTTGCTCACAACCGAATTTCAGGTCGTTTTTGTCTTTTTCAGACAGAGCTGGCAGGTTTACAGAAACGCCTGGCAGGTTAACACCTTTGTTCTCACCCAAAGCACCGTTGTTCAGAACTTTACACTTCACTTCAGTGTCAGTGGTTGCAACCACTTCCATTTCGATCAGACCATCGTCAACCAGAATACGGTTGCCAACGTTCAGGTCTTTAGCAAAGCCTGAGTAAGTTACCGCTACGCGATCTTTGTTACCTACAACAGAAGTGTCGGTAGTGAAAGTGAACTCTTGACCTGCGACTAGATCTACATCGTCACCGTTTTCCAGTTTAATGGTACGGATCTCTGGGCCTTTAGTGTCCAGCAAAATCGCCAGTTGTTTACCAGTCACTTCCATTACTTTACGGAAGTTAGCGATACGAGTGCCGTGCTCAACGTAGTCACCGTGAGAGAAGTTCAGGCGCATTACGTTCATGCCTGAGTTAACTAGCTCAGTTAGCTTCTCTACAGACTCAGTTTTTGGGCCAATCGTACATACGATTTTGGTCTTTTTCATGGAAGAGTTTCTCCGATAAACAAAATGATTTTGAAGTTAGTTGTTAGCTTTGAAGTGTTCTCAGTGGTGGCAATCCTATTTCATCAATTGCCTAATCTTGCTCATGAGTTTATCGCACTCCAAAACTGAAAGTCTTTCAACAGATTTAGTCATTTTATGACTAACTGTTTGATCATAAATTTCAGAAAAATCGCCACTTAGCCTCGAGGTTCTGAGGGCTTTAGGCGTATTTTTTACTCAATTCTGTAATTTTTTTTCTTTTCGAGGGCGAATTCTACCACTGAATGATAGCAATATCACTGTCTAAGAATTGTCTTAGGACAAGGTTTTAGCGTGAATTATTAATTTTTTGGATCGAAATAAATGGACTTATTTATTTCGTTTTAACTATACTTTGTTTCGGTTCGTAACTTTAAATGTGTTTAAAAATGTCAAAACGAAATACACAATTGAGAAGACACGCTATAGTTAAGTTGGTTAATGAGCAGGGGGAGGTGAGCGTTGAGGCTCTTTCTTCTCAATTTGAAACATCAGAAGTCACTATACGCAAAGACTTAGCTTCTCTAGAAAAAAATGGTCAGCTTTTGCGCCGCTATGGTGGTGCCATCGCACTGCCGAAAGAAGTGATGCACGATGAAATGAGTGAAAAAGTTTCAGTTCGAAAGATTTCTTTGGCTAAGGCCGCCGCAAAACTGATTCGTGACCATAATCGGATTGTGATTGATAGCGGTAGTACAACAGCCGCTTTAATCCAGCAATTGAATGATAAGCGTGGCTTGGTTGTAATGACCAACTCGTTGCATGTGGCTAATGCTCTGAATGAATTAGAAAACGAACCGACACTGCTCATGACGGGTGGAACGTGGGACACTCATTCTGAGTCGTTTCAGGGCAAAGTGGCTGAGTCTGTCCTACGATCATATGACTTTGATCAGCTATTTATTGGCGCTGATGGTATCGATCTCGAACGCGGAACCACTACGTTTAACGAGTTAGTTGGGCTGAGCAAAGTGATGGCCGAAGTATCACGTGAAGTGATTGTAATGATCGAGTCAGACAAAGTCGGGCGCAAGATCCCTAACTTGGAGTTGAGTTGGGACTGTATTGATGTGTTAGTCACAGATCATGAATTGAGTGACGAGTTCGCCAAGCAAATTGAATCTCACCAAGTTCGAGTTATTCGCACCACGGTGAAATAACCAATCCTTCAGCGCTATTCACGTTGAGTAAGAGCGCGACAGTATAAAAATATGGAGTTTAAATATGTGTGGAATTGTTGGTGCGGTTGCACAACGCGATGTTGCTGAAATTTTAGTACAAGGTTTACGACGTCTTGAATACCGTGGCTACGACTCAGCAGGCGTCGCAGTAGTTGATAGCGATAAACAACTCACTCGTCTACGTCGTTTGGGTAAAGTACAAGAACTTGCGGATGCTGTTGAAGCTGCTCAAGTGGTTGGTGGAACGGGTATTGCGCATACTCGCTGGGCAACACATGGCGAACCTTCTGAAATCAATGCTCATCCACACATCTCTGGTGATATTACTGTGGTGCATAATGGCATCATTGAAAACCATGAAATGCTGCGTTCAATGCTACAAGAGCGTGGTTATGTATTTGAATCTCAAACGGATACTGAAGTGATTGCTCATTTGGTGGAATGGGAATTACGCAATGCATCTTCTCTATTGGAGGCCGTGCAAGCAACAGTGAAGCAGCTTACCGGTGCTTATGGCACGGTAGTGATGGATCGTAAAGATCCTTCTCGCTTAGTGGTTGCTCGTTCAGGGAGCCCGATTGTGATTGGTTTTGGGATTGGTGAAAACTTCCTTGCTTCAGATCAGTTGGCATTACTCAACGTGACGCGTCGCTTTATGTATCTTGAAGAGGGAGATGTGGCAGAAATCACTCGTCGTGAGGTTCGCGTGTTTGATCTTCTGGGGAATCCTGTACAACGTGAAATCAGTGAATCGAAATTAGAGCATGATGCGGCGGACAAAGGCCATTATCGTCATTACATGCAAAAAGAGATTTTCGAGCAGCCGAAAGCGCTGATTAACACCATGGAAGGTCGCATCACGCACGATAGCGTGGTGGTTGAAAGCATTGGTGTGAATGCCGCTGAGATCTTGGCGAAAGTTGAACATGTGCAAATCGTGGCTTGTGGCACTTCCTATAATGCCGGCATGACAGCTCGTTACTGGTTTGAATCTCTGGCGGGTGTAAGCTGTGATGTCGAAATTGCTTCTGAATTCCGTTACCGAAAATTTGTCACTCGACCTAACAGCTTGCTGATCACTTTATCTCAATCGGGGGAGACCGCGGATACTTTAGCGGCATTGCGCCTTGCTAAAGAGAAAGGCTACATGGCAGCAATGACGATTTGTAACGTAGCGGGCTCCTCTTTAGTTCGTGAGTCAGACTTTGCCTTTATGACCCGTGCTGGGACTGAAATTGGTGTTGCCTCGACCAAAGCTTTTACTACTCAACTTGTCACTCTTCTGATGCTTGTTACCGCATTAGGTAAACAACAACAGCGTATAAGCCGTGAACTTGAAGCTGAGATTGTGCAGGCTTTACATCAACTGCCGAAGCAGATTGAAACCGCATTGTCATTTGAAAAGCAGATCGAAGCATTAGCGGAAGACTTTGCTGAAAAAAATCATACTTTATTCTTGGGACGTGGCGAATACTATCCGATTGCAGTGGAGGCCTCTCTCAAACTGAAAGAGATCTCTTACATCCATGCAGAAGCTTATGCGGCGGGCGAGCTCAAGCATGGCCCATTAGCGTTGATTGATGCAGATATGCCTGTAGTGGTTGTGGCTCCGAGTAATGAGCTATTGGAGAAACTCAAATCTAATATTGAAGAAGTGCGTGCTCGTGGTGGTTTATTGTATGTGTTTGCCGATGAAGTCGCGGGATTTGAAGTAGATGAGACTATGAAAATTATCTCGATGCCGCACGTGAGCGAAATTGTGGCACCGATTTATTACACCATTCCGATGCAATTGCTCTCTTACCATGTTGCTTTAATCAAAGGTACCGATGTAGACCAACCTCGTAACCTTGCCAAAGCGGTAACGGTGGAATAAACCTTCTGATTAGTAAAAGGGCTACTCATTGAGCAGCCCTTTTTCATCAAAACTAAGGGGGCTACGGATTGGTGTTTAAGTACGCTTGTGTAGAAATTCGAGTCCAGTCCCTAACTTTACTTAAATAAGCCTGCTGAGAATC